>QCHO01000008.1 GCA_003279535.1 Prochlorococcus sp. AG-402-C22 | reverse complement strand
ATTTAAAAAATATTTTTGGAAACGATCATACACTTGCCAAAAAACATTATGTGGAAAGTGGCTTCAGGGAGGGTAGAACTTTTTAAAATTTCTTGAGATTATAACTAATATTTGATATGCATTCTTTACTAATAAATATTAGAAATTATTTTTAGATTGGAAGTAATTAACTTTCAATCTTGTTAGTGATAATTAAAATAAATATAGATTAAGGATTTTGCAATCTATGAGAATTAGAAAATATTTAAGTTTCTTTATAAGAAAATTTTCAGATTTATTTTATGATTTATCTATATTTTTAAAAAAACAAGCAACATTTATATATCCTTTTACTTCAATAAATAATTTAGACAAACAAATATCACTCCTTCTGCCAAATATTCTCAACAATAAAACATTTTATATAGAGGTTGGAGCAAATGACGGTATTACTCAAAGTAATACTTTTTTTTTAGAAAAAAAATACAAAGCAAAAGGAATGTTAATTGAAGCATCTCCCTCCCTTTATGAAAAATGTTTTCTTTACAGGAGTAGAGAAAACATAATAGAAAATTATGCATTGGTTTCTCCAGATTTTAAGGAAGAATTTGTGCAATTAATCTTTGGGAATTTATGGACTACACAAGTCAAAGGAAAAAAAAATAGCTTAGAACATGCAAAAAAAGGTGCTATTCGCAAATTACCAATAAGAAAGATTTTAGGTTTACCTAGTGATCGAGTTTATAAGTTTTTTGCTCCTGCAATAACACTTAGTAAATTAACTGAAAAACATTCCATAAATCATGTTGACTTATTATCCTTAGATGTGGAGGGAAATGAATTATCGATTCTTGAAGGTTGTAAACTAGAAAAAGGACATATTAAAAATATACTTATAGAAACTTCTGATTACAAAACCATAAATACATACCTTACTAATTGCGGATATTATTTGGTCAAGAAATTATCAGCTCATGATTATCTATACACCAAAACAAATTAATTTATTTGAATAGTAAATTTAAGCAATTTAATTAGGGAAGGCTTTAATATTCCATTAATTTACATAAAACTAATTATAAGTTAGATTATAATTTCTTAAATTTACAAGGATGGTTTCATCAGAAATAAATAAGGATTTATTTTTATTTTATGGTGTTTATGATACTAAGCAATTATTAATAAATGATTTAGAACTTATACCTTGCATCTTTGAAAATAAACATCCATGGAAAAGAGAATTTCAGATATATAAAACTATATATAATTTAGTATCAAAATCACAAGAAAATGAAAACAATATAATTGGCTTATTTAGCGCATCTTTTATAGAAAGAACTGGTTTAAATTATCAATCTGTTTGCAAATTGATAAAAGAAAACGATGCCGATATTTTTATATTTTCTCCATGTCAATATAATTCTTTAATATTTTATAATTACTGGGATCAAGCAGAGATATGTCATAAAGGGATAAGAAAAGAAGTAAAAGAAATATTTTCATTAAACAAGAGCTTCCCTACTATTGATTTTCAATCAAGAACTCCAAAAGACCAATTTTCTTTCTGTAATTTTTGGGCTGCCAAAAGTGAATACTTTATAAAAATAGTCAACAATATGATCAGTCTTGATGATCTAATGACAGAGAATAATTTAGGTTTAAAGGAAACTTTTCATAGATCGCCATTTGAGTATAGTTTTAATAAGTCTTATAAAAAAACTTATAAATTATTTCCATTCATAATAGAAAGATATTTATCAGCTACTTTAATGGATGAAGGTAATAAAATTCTGCCAAAGGTTTTCTATTGGAATGATAATAGAAGCCCAATAGAGCAGGTAGAAGAAATAGAAGATTTAAGGGAAAGTTTAAAGGGGCCAATCTCCAGAGCAAAATACTATGAATCCCAAAAAACAATTTTTAAGAATAAGAGGGATTTTTATGAAAAAGTATGGCTAGATGAGGATTTTGAAAAATTTGATAAAGTTAATTCTATAAATGGACAAATGATAGATTATCTATGCGATTTAAAATAGTTGCCATGAAAAATGAATTTATTAAACTTAACCATAAAGGAGAATTTTAAGAAAAATTTTTTTAAGATTTTTTCAAAAATCTTGGCCTATTATTTTTTTCAAATTTTTCTTATAAATATCTATTGAATGATTAGCTATAATAATCTCTCTAGCATTTTTAGATTTTAATATAGCTGCTTCATAATTAACATACACATCCATCATAAGCAGCTTTAGATGATTTATATCTGGATCGAACCATGAACAATTATCCGATAAAGGGTATTCCCCTTTATTTATTTTTATGAGTTTACCATCAATTAAATAGGAGTTATCATGATTGCAGAAATCAAGGTTGCCAGAATAATTACTCACTATAGTAGGGGTTCCAAGAAACATCGACTCGGCAATGTTTCTTCCAAATCCCTCTGATCTATGTGGTGATACATAACAATGTGACATTGAAAGTAAAGTGAGATATTCTTTTTTAGCTAATTTTTCAGTAAATAGAAATATCTGCTCACAGTTATCTATTTCTTGAACAATTTCAGAATGTTTTGTATTTGAGAAATGAGTTAATCTTAGTATCAGACGTGGTTTTTTTTGATTTTTAAATAAATATTCTTTTAAAAACTTTTTAAAGGCTCTTATCGCACATAATGGATTTTTTCTTGCAATATAAGAATTCATATCTGCGGAATAAACAAATGTAAATTGATCAAATTTTTCTTCATTTATCTCGTATTCAATATCTACAAAATGAGGTAAAAGTTTTACATCTTTATGAATTTTAGAAAAAACCTGCTTAAGGAATTTTGATGGAGCTAAAACAACATCAATTTTTTTGAATATACATTTAAAGTTTTCTGGTAAAGATTCTAATTCCCACGGCATTAATGCATATACTTTATTTTTATGAAAATAAATAGGATTTTTCATAAAAAGGTTAAGTTGTTCTAAAGGGGGCAAAACTATAAAATTATATTTAGAATTTATAAAGTCATATAATTCGTAATTTGCTTCTATTTCGTTATTTGAGCAATTAAGAGGAATATTTGAGGCTTTAATATAAGGTGTAATTTCTTTTATTGATTTATAAAGATTTCTAGCATCTTCGCTAATGCCTAATTGATAGTTATGGAATCCAGTAATTGCTATTTTCTCATTAGCAAAACTTTTATTATCTTTTGATTTAAGAAAAATATATTCTTTAAATCCAGGATATTCTTTATATCCAAATTTATTCCACCAATTTATTAAGAATTCTTCAAGAGATTTTTTTTGCTGCTTAAAAGCATTTAGTAGATCTTTTCTTGCATGAAAAATTGGCAAAAGAAATGTAGATGAATTTATAGATTTTTTTTGATTGCAGAATTCAAAATATATTTCATCTATTGATTTTGCTATAGGATATTTTTTAAAATAATTATAAAAATATCTATAAATTGAGGGGAGTTTATTTGGATTTACTTTAGAAACATTTTCATAAAGAATTTTATTTATATAAAGAGCATATTGGTTTTCTTTATCATTTAGTTTTGAATACGAAAGAAAAATTGATAAGAAATTTATTTCTTTATTAATGTCTAAATAATTATCTCCATAAATTATATTTTCAGATTCTGAGTTCAAGATTTTTATCCCAGGAAGTTCCTGAAATATAAAATAAGTATATTTAAACTTTAGTTGATAATCTCCAGTTATCCAATCAATAAATTTTTTATAATTATCAGAATTTGGATGTCTTTGATCAAATAATAAATTACAAAATTCCAGCTCTTTAAATCTTGAACTTATTGCTAAATGTATGTTATGTAAACCATTTTCATTTTTTGATAAAAAAAATAAATCTTTAAATTTTTTTGAGGGGAGCCAAAAGTAATTATATTCATTGACTTCTCCTATTTCTTTCCACCAAAGGAAAAGTGCAAGAATTGCCCATTCTTCTTTTAAGGGAAAAAGAGTTTGCAAATCCTTCCTCTGCCTATATATTGAGTAAACAAATTCAGGGATGTATTTTTTAGCTTCTTTCATCAAATTATAAATAAATTTGTACTAACTCTTTTAATAGAATAGCTTTATTACTTTATAGATTAATTGGTTTTTGATAAATGTATATTTCTATCTAATTAAGAAGATAAAACTATCCTAATACCATAAAGGATAATTTGAAAACAAATGATTTATATTTAATTGTTTGCTTTTATGAATTTATAGATTAAGTTGTATTATGGAGTTCTGAAAGAAAAGCTTAGATTTTATTCTGAAAATTAATGGAAATAGTACTAGCAACTTACCCATGGGCTTATTTCACACCTGGAGGAGGTGAAATTCAGATTGAAATGCTTAACAAATATCTTGAGAAAAAAGATATTACTATACATAAATTTGATAATTGGAATCCACAAACAAAACCAAATATTTATCACTTTTTTTCTTGTATGGGAGGTTCAGTAGATTTCTGTAATTATTTAAAAAGTATTAATAAAAAATTGATTATTAGTGCCTCCCTTTGGATTACTAAAGATACTGTTCATAACTATAATATTGATCAAATAAAATCACAATTATTAATTTCAGATAGAATTATTGTTAATTCAAAAAAAGAAAAGGATTTATTAAGTGAAGTTTTTGCAATTGAAAAGTCAAAATTTAGAGTTGTACATAATGGTTTTGAACCAGATTTATTAAAATACAGAGATAAGCAATTTAAAAAATCCTCTAAAATTCCTCTAGATTGGCAAGATTATATACTTTGTTTAGCAAATATTGAACCAAGAAAAAACCAAAAAATTCTTATAGAAGCATCTAAGTTAAACAATAAAAAACTTATTTTGGTAGGGCATATAAGAGATAAAGATTATTTTAGATCCCTAGAATTAGATAATAATAATTCAGTAATCTATTACGGTGCAGTTAAAAATCATTCAAACGAATTTTTTTCTCTAATACTTAATGCTAAATGTTTCGTATTAGCTTCAAAATTAGAGACCCCTGGATTAGCTGCCCTAGAGGCGGCAGCCCTTGGAATTCCAATTATAGTTACGTCAGAAGGATGCGCAAAAGAGTATTTCGGTAACATAGATACTTACTATGATGGAAAAAGGGGAGATGTGAAAGAACTTTCAAATTTAATTAAAAGAGTTTTTCTTAATCAAACTTCAGGAATCGTTAAATTTGACCAAATAAAAAAATTTTCATGGGATAAATGCATTGAGAAACAAATAGATGTATATGAGGAATTAATATGAAAATTATTATTTATTCTCAGAATTTAGTATCAATGGACGGAGTAGGTAATTCTTCAATTTATTTTATGAATTCACTTAAAAGTTTTGCAGAAGTTGAACTAGTTGCACATTATTCGAATATTAATGGAGTTACCAATTTTAATGAATATTTAAAAAAACATGACCCATATAATATTCTTTTTTATCACTACTCTATAGAAGATCTCAATTTAAAATTATTGCTTACTTTAAGTTTTAAAAAAAGGATAATCTTTTATCATGGGATAACACCGCCTAAGTTTTTTTCATATGGCAGTGAGTTATTTAACAATTGCAAAAAGGGTTTGTCAGATATAAATTTGCTAAATAACTTCGATTTATATATATCAAACTCTACAGAATCAAAAAATCAATTTTTGAAAAAAGTAAATAATAATTTTATTGAGAATGAAAATTTTATTATTATGCCACCTATTGATTTATTTTTGAAAAACACAAAAAACCATGAAAATAAATCTTTAAAGTCAGGACTTAAATTTTATTATTGTGGAACCTTTAGCAACCATAAAAATGTAAATTCCTTACTAGATTTATTTAATAAAAATCAAAGAAGCCAACAAAAACTATCAATATTTACATCTTCTTCCAAGTTAGATTGTATAAATTATTTAGGCAATAATAAATATAGAGAGTTTTTAAAAAATGGGATAAATTTCTTTCATCAATTAGAAGATGAAAAGTTGAATAATAAATTAAGAACTATGAATTGCTTTATAACTCTAAGTTTGCACGAGGGCTTTTGTATCCCTTTATTTAATTCAATAAATGATTTTAATCCGGTTTTATCATTACCTTTAAAGTGTCTTCAGGATTATTTTCCTAAAAATTATAAATATATTTCTAATAATGATAATTTTGAAGAGATACAAAAAAAATACCTTTTTAACCTAGAACACATTAATAAATTTAGAAACTTTATTAGAGACAAAGCAAAAGGATTAACTCAAACAGGCTTAAATAGGCTAAAAAATATTATTTAATAATCTTAAATCACTTAATATATTTCCTTTGATATTTATTAAATCAGTATTTTTTCAAAATATTTTTCAAAAAAATTACCATTATTTAAATATTTAATAATTCCATTCAAATTTGGTATTAAGCTACTTTAAAGTTAAGCTATATCTAAAAATTTAATTTGAAGAAATATAAAGTTCTTGTAATAAACAGACTATCCTTGGTTGACCCAAAGCAACTAGGCAGATCAATAGTAAATAGATTAACAGAACCTTTAGAATATCTTTATCAAAAAGGGTTAGTTGAATTTGAAGTCTTTAATCCAGAAAATATAACTTATAAAATATTAGAAAGTAAGAAATTTGATGTAGTTTTCATAAACAAATCCTGTGATCAATTAACGCTAGAAGCAGCAAGAATTATTGATTCTTTAAAAATAAAAATTATTTATGATTTAGATGATAATATTTTTGAATTCCCTAGTTACTCAAACGGCAGTTCTGAAAACAAATCAATTGGACTTGAAATTTTAAAAATTTCCTCAAAAATAATAACTTGCAATTTACCTCTTGAGCGATTGATCTGGAAACATCTTAAGAAAAGAACAACAATTATAGAACATGGTATTAATGTAGAGAAATATACTTTAAAAAATAAGAGGATAGAATCAAAAAATCCGAAGATAGTTTTTACAAATGCAGATAATCTTAAATTTAATAATTTCAAAGGAGAATTTCTTTTAGCATTAAATAAAATTCAAGAAGAATTTCCAGATCTCGAAATACATGTTTATTCTGACAAGAAAGGTATTCTTGGGGATAAGATAAAATACCTTGATTTAGGTAGTAGATCTTATTCAGATCACAAACTTGAATTGGCAAAATCAGATTATTGGTTTGCAATTGTTCCCCTAGCTGCTGGAGAAGAACCTGAACTAAATAATTTTCATAACTGTAAAAGTCCAATCAAATACTTAGATTATGGTATGTCCTCAATCCCTACAATTTTTTCTGACGCATACATATATCAGGGAGTGATAAAACATTTAGAGACGGGTATACTTACTAGAAATAATCATAGTAGTTGGCTTTATTGGATACGCAGACTAATTCTTGATAAAGAATTACGCGAAAAGATAGCAATTAATTCTCATCTTGATGTCAAAGAAAATCATAATATTCAAAGGATGAGTGATAAAATTTTAGATGTTATTTATAACTAAAATTTGCTTTATTTAATAAGACACGCAGAATCAGTATGTAATCTTCTCCAATCTTCAACAGGTTCAGTATTAGATGAGCTGAGTTTTGATGGTAGAAAAGAATGTTTAAAATTAAGAGAAGTTGCAAAAAACTTAAAACATAAGTTCGACTTGAAAATAGTTAGCTCAACTGCAGCAAGATCACTTGAAACTGGAGTTATTTTATTTGGAAAGGATATAAAATTAGATTGTGATTGGCAAGAAACAAATGGTGGATATCTTCAAAATATTCCTGAAAAATATGTTGATGATTTTTTTAAACTTAAAAATAATAACGAAAGAAAATATCCTAATGGAGAAAGTAATAAATTTATGCAAGAGCGAGTAATAAGATCTTTAAAAAAGTATTTAGACTTAATTAAAAATCAAAATGTAGCTATCATTACTCACTTAGGTCCAATATTAGCTGTTGCAGAATATCTAAACTATAAAATCCCAAACGTTAAGAATCTTGATGGGATTGTAATTAATTATGTTCATAAAACATATAAATTAAAAACACATAAAAAGCTAATACATTAATAAATTTTTATTAATGATTAATCAAATAAATTAAAGCAACCTTCAAAGAAAATGATATAAATAAAAATTAAATGGAGCCAAGCGGACTCGAACCGCTGGCCCCCTGCATGCCATGCAGGTGCTCTACCAGCTGAGCTATGGCCCCAAAAAAGATCCTTTTTTGACTATCTCATTTTGAATCCTTATTTAATTTTAGCAAACTAATCTATTTATAAAATTTGAATTAATGAAATTGCAATTTTATTATTAGTTATAATTAAATTGAGAATAATTTTCTAAATAAAAATCTATTAGTGTTAAATTTTACAAATTATATTTTTTTTTATAAAAGAGAATTAAAAAAGATTGGCATAAAAAAAATTAAAAGATTTTTGTTGGTAGGAATTGTAAATGCAATTTCAGGCTACACATTAATAATATTGCTATACAGCTTATTAAACTTTCATTTCTACTTAGCAAACTTTATTGGTTATTTATTTGGTTTAATAATTTCATTCATTTTAAATAGAAAATTTGTATTTAAAGCCAAAGGAAAAATTAAAGGTCAGTTTCTAAAATTTCTTTTTTCTTTTTTTCTCTCATATTTTTTAAATATTTTTGCTTTTTATATTTGTTCTGAATTTATAAACCTTAACTATTATTTAGCTCTTTTAATTGCCTCTTTTTTTTACTCAGTATCTTTTTTTATTTTATGTAATTTCTTTACTTTTAAAAAAAAATTTAGGAACACCTTTTAATTATTTTATCTTTTTCTACAAAACTCTTGACCGTTTTGCCAGACTTTACATTTCCAACCTTGCTCTTTTGCAGATTCTAAATAATAGTTCTGAATCATCCCAGAAGATCCCCATCCTGGGTCTTGCGGATTAAGCAAAAGAATCTCATATTTTTTAAAATCACCAACTAGTTGATTTTCATTATTGGGGAATTTAATAAGCTTTCTCTGAGACAAATGGGGTACAAAATAACTTGTAGTTATTACATTTGCCTTTTTATTAATCATCGCAAAGGCTTCGTTAGATGATTTTATCATTTGCATCCTATCTAGGTAGGGTCCAGTAAAAAACCAAGGTTTTGCTAATGCACTCCAGCAAAGTAGAATCCAAAATAATCTGAAATAGTATCTAAAGTAATGATTATTTTTTTGAAAACCGTTAATTAAAGAAATTATAATTACTAAAGATATTGGCAAACTATATTGATGAACCAAGTCTCTTTGAGCACTAGAATCTGAAAGGATATTTGTTACTAAAAGAGGAAGAGAAACCGCTAGAGTTTGAAAACTTATCCTTCTTAAAAAAAATAAAACTGGTAAAAATAAAATAAATAAATAAAATAAGCTTCCCTCCCAATCTATATTCGATATCAGTAAATTTGGTCGAATTAATATATTTAAAATAATTTCAGAAAAATTAGAACCATATGCCTGATATCTACTTAGTGCCATAACAGTTCCTTTATCACCATTTAGAGCAGGATAGGCAAAATTATTTAAAAAAATAAACCATGCAGTGGATGTAAAAAATAGTCCAAAAGAAAACCAAAATCTTTTCTTGAGAAATTGTTCAATACCAATTCCAAATACTAATAAAACAAGTCCATCTCTAGTTCCAAGTATAAAAAAAGATATTAATAAGCATAAAGAAAATTTCTTTTCTTTCTCAAATAAGTAATATAAAACCAATATTGGCATAGCCCATACTTCAGGATGAAAATCGAAAAGATTAATATTGAAAACTACAGGTTGAAAAAGCCAACATAAAATTATTAAAACTGAATTTCTATTATTTATTTCTTTTGCTTTACACAAAAACCATAGTGGTATTGAAGTAAGACAAAGTGAAAAAGATTGAGATAAAAGTAAAATATGAATACTTGGAAAAATCTTATATACAAATGATGCGATATAAAGTGTCCATGCTCCATGATCGGCAAATAGATGCAAACCAGTCATAGATGAGTATGGTTCTTCACCTTTACTTGCTAACCAAATCCATTGATCGAAAAGTCCTAAGTCATAAGCGTTACTTTGTAGAAGTAAATGCCTAGTAAAAGAAAGTGCCCAAAAAATAATTCCAAAAACAAAAGATATTGAACAAACAAATCTAAAGGATTTATTTTTTTTTAATTCTCTAGTTAAGTTGGAAAATAATAAATTCATTATTATTTACTTATGAACAATTAATTCTCTACTTGACAAAACATATAAAGGTCTATTCTTAGATTCAAAAAATATGTTACCAATATATTCTCCCAGAATACCAATGCAAATCATCTGAATACCACTAGATAAAAGAATTGCTAATAAAATAGCTGCCCAACCTGGAACCCAAGTTAATGTAAATAGCCTTACGTATAAGACATAAATTATTCCTAAAAATGCAAATATAGAAAAGAAGAATCCTAAAAATGTAGCGAGTCTAAGGGGCCTTCTTGAAAAATTTGTGAGTCCCTCTAATGCCAAACTAATCATCTTTCTTAAAGAATATTTTGTTAATCCAGCAGCTCTTTTATTTCGCCTATATTTGATTGAAGTCTGACGAAATCCTATCCAAGATATTAATCCTCTAATAAAGCGTCCTTTCTCAGGCATAGAATTAAGGACATCAATTACCTCTCTATCAATTAATCTAAAGTCACCTGTATCGTTGGGAATTGGAATCCCTGATAGAAAGTTAAGTAATCTATAAAATAAAAAAGCTGTAAATATTTTAAATTTATTTTCAGCTATTCTTTGAACTCTTTTGCCATAAACCACTTGGAAACCATTTTCCCACTTATTAATCATCTTTTCTGCAAGATAAGGAGGATCTTGCAAATCGGCATCAATTATTATAGCTGCAACCCCTTTACAATAATCTAAACCTGCCTGTACAGCGTTTTGATGACCAAAATTCCTAGAAAATTGAATCAAATGAATATCAAATTTATTATTTGTAAATTCTTTAATTAATTCTGATGTTTTATCTATACTTCCGTCATCAATAATTACCAACTCCCATTGATAATTTGTAATTGAAGCAGAGACTTTAACAATTTCGTTTAACGATTTTATTATTACTTCTTCTTCGTTAAAACAAGGAATTATCCAAGAAATCAATTTTCTCTCAATCATTCATTTAATCAAACACTAAGATAAATCATTTTGGAAACATAACATACGATTATCAAAATAGAAATTGTATATATGAACTTTTAAATAAATTATTACTTTTTCAAAATTATTAATTCTATAAAGAGAATAATATTTTTTTAAAAATTAAGTTTTTTTATTAAAAAAAAATATGCAAACATATCAATATTTTTAAATCTGTTAAATTTAACAGATTTAAAAAAGGTAATTTAAAATAATATAAATTTATTTCTTAGGTAAGATAATATTCACTTAACTTCTATCAAGAATGAATATTAAAAACGATAATTCGATATTTTTAAAAAAATTGCGATCATTAAAAATTAAAAATAGTGATATTTGGATTAATGAAGCATTATTTGGTTTTCATCATATCAAAGAGTATTGTAAAAAACTTGAAGGGAATAATAAAGTTTTGGAGATTGGTTCAGGGAGTGGAATTCTTTTAAATTTATTATCTGAAAATTTCAAAGATATAATTTTCGAAGGAATAGAACCTTTTGGACAGGGATTCAGTTCTCTAAATCATTTAAACTCTTTATCAAGAGAGAATGGAGTTTCTATTAAAAATATTGGATATGAAGAATTATCTCCTGATAACAAATATGATTTAATATTTTGCATAAATGTTTTTGAACATCTCAATGATTGGAGGAACTTTTTGGAAAAGATAAGTTTTTTATTAAACGAAAATGGAAAACTTATAGTTTTATGCCCAAATTACGGTTTTCCATATGAAAGTCATTTTAGAATTCCAGTTATTTTTAACAAGAACATTACATATAAAATATTTAAAAAATTAATAAGAATTTTTGAAAACAAAAATGATTGCCTTGGTTTGTGGGATTCACTGAACTTTGTAAAAAAAAGGGAAATTATTAATCACTTAAAAAATTCAAAGTATAGTAAAAATTTAAAAATCATAGATCATCTATTAATCCTTGATTTTATGGTCAATAGAATCATTAATGACACAGAATTTAGAAAAAGACAAAAATCAATTGGAATTATAGCGATTGCCCTTAAAGGATTAGGGTTATTGAATATCTTTAAACTCTTTCCAAATTTTATCCCTTACATGAAATTAGAATTTTCAAGAAAATAAAAATTCATCGTAATGTTAAAAACAAAAAAAAGTTTTATATAAAAATCTATTAGACGAAATTTATCAATAGATGTTATGTTACTAAATCTTTCGCCAAACTGCTAAAAGTTTTCCTTGGAAAACGACTTCATTTAAATTTAATTCGATAGGATCATAATTTGAATTAGCTGCTTCCAAAAATATCTTTCCACCTCTTTTAAAAAAATATTTTAACGTGGTTCCCATACCAGGAACTAAGGCGCTTACTATATCTCCATTTCTTATAGAAAAAGAATCATTAATAGGTTCCATCAGAACCATATCTCCATCTGCAATACATGCATCAATCATTGAATCTCCATTAACTGTAAGTGCAAAGACATTCTTCTTCTTCAATACATCTGTAATATCCAAATTTTCATTGGTATCATTGAAGGTCTCTATTAAACCTCCAGCGGCCACAGAACCCATTATAGGGACTCCTTCTAGAATCTCATCAACTACTTGAAGTGTTCTAGCTTTTCCTTCTTGCCATGAAATGAAACCCTTTTCTTGTAAATGCTTTAATCGACTTTGAATTGGAGCTGGCGATTTTAATCCCATAGCTTGCATCATTTGCCTTATTGAAGGGCTATGTCGAAACTCTCTCATATAATCCCTTATCCAAGAATAAAGCTCATTTTGTGCATCGGTAAGATCATAGTTAGAGGTGCTTTTCATTAAAACAAATGTACTCTAATACAAATGTACCTGCCAGGGAGAATTACTGCAAGTATCTCTAGGAGAAAAGGCAAGCTAAAAGTGCTTGTTGAGCATGAAGTCTATTCTCTGCTTGTTCAAAAATCCTGCTTTTGTTGCTTTCAATTATCTCATCAGTAATTTCTTTATCTCTGTATGCAGGTAAACAGTGCAAAACAATAGCATCTTTATTAGCTTTACTTACTAAATTTTTATTTATTGAAAATCCCAAAAAGTCTTTATCTTTTTCTTCTTTATGATTTTCCTCGCCCATAGAAGACCATACATCAGTATAAATAACATTAGCTCCAATAACACACGATTCTGGATTATTATTTATTTTTAATAGGCTCTTATCTTCGTATATTTGGAGTGCTTTTTGAATAATATTTTCATTAGGTTCATAACCTCTTGGGCATGCAATTCTAATTTCTAAATTCAATAATGCTCCACACAAAATCAACGAGTTAGCAACATTATTCCCGTCACCAACAAAAGTCAAAACCACATTTTTGAAATTTCCAAATTCCTCCTTAATGGTGAGAAAATCCGCTAAAGCTTGACATGGATGTTCTATATCAGTTAGGGCATTAATAACTGGTTTTGTAGACCATTTTGCATATTCTTCAATCACAGATTGTTTAAAAGTTCTAATTGCTAATACATCACAATACTTACTAAGGACTCGCGCTGTATCTTTAACGGGTTCACCTCTGCCAATTTGTGAAGAGTTGGGATTTAAATCAATTGTTGTGCCGCCAAGCCTAGACATTGCGACTTGAAAACTAACCCTTGTTCTAGTTGATGACTTATCAAAAATTAAACCTAAAACTTTATCTTTAAATTGTATTTCTAAAGTTTTATTTTTAAAATTCTTAGCTAAATCTAGGATACCTAAAAATTCTTCCTTAGATATATCTAAGCTTGATAAGAAGTTTTTATTAACAAGCCTTATAGGTTTTAGCATTAAAAATCACATATTAATTAATTTTACTATGCTGGCATTTTTGATTCAGCAAGTAAGGTTTTTAAATCATCTCCTTCTATCACTTCTTCTTGAAGAATTTTTTGAGAAATTGATTCAAGAAGAGGTAAATTGTTCCTCAAAATATTAAGTGCTGTTTCATGAGCATCATCAACAAGATCTCTAACCTCTTTGTCTATTGCCTGCGCAGTGGCATCACTTACAGATCTTCTAGGGTTATTTCCATTCCCTAGAAACTGACCTCCACCCTGTTTATCATAAGCAAGAGGACCAAGAATGTCGCTCATTCCGAATGTACCAACCATTTGTTCTGCTATATCAGTTGCTCTTTGTAGATCATTTGAAGCTCCTGTAGTAATCTTTCCAAAAACAACTTCTTCTGCAGATCTTCCACCAAGAAGTGTAGCTATTTGTCCCTTTAATTCCTCTTTAGAATTAAGGAATCTTTCTTCAGTTGGTAATTGAAGGGTATAACCAAGAGCACTCATACCCCTAGGTACAATTGAAATCTTTGCAACTTTTGAACCCCCAGGCATAAGGTGACCAACAATTGCATGGCCAACTTCGTGATAAGCAACCACTTTCTTTTCATCATCTTGTAAAACGCGACTCTTCTTTTCCAAACCTGCAACAACTCTCTCTATAGCTTCACTTAAGTCTTGTTGTTCTACACTTTTCCTTTTAGCTCTAGCTGCAAGTAATGCGGCTTCATTTACCATGTTGGCCAAATCGGCTCCGGCGAATCCACTAGTCGCTTGGGCAATAGAATCTAGATCAATTGAGTCAGCTAATTTGACTTTTTTGGTGTAAATTTCAAGAATTGTCTTTCTACCAGACAAGTCAGGTCTATCAACTAAGACTTGTCTATCAAATCTACCAGGCCTTAGAAGTGCCGCGTCAAGTACTTCGGGCTGGTTAGTAGCAGCAAGAACTATTACTGGCTTATCAGCAGAGGCAAATCCATCCATTTCAGTTAGAAGCTGATTTAAAGTTTGCTCCCTCTCATCATTTCCACCAACTACCCCCATTGATCCTGAACGACTTTTTCCAATCGCATCTAATTCGTCAATAAATATAATGCAAGGGGCTTTTTTCTTAGCTTGTTCAAATAAATCTCTAACTCTTGCAGCACCTGCACCTACAAAAAGTTCAACGAATTCAGAACCGGAAATAATAAAGAAAGGTACTTCCGCTTCACCGGCAACAGCCTTAGAAAGAAGAGTTTTTCCTGTCCCAGGGGGGCCAACAAGAAGAACACCTTTAGGAATTCGTGCTCCAATATCTGTATATCTTTCTGGCTTCTTTAAAAAATCAACAATTTCTGTTAATTCATCTTTAGCTTCATCAACACCTGCTACATCTGCAAAGGTTACTTTTGATTCATCATCAGGTACGTAAACTTTTGCTTTACTTTTTGTAAAACTTAAAGCTCCTTGAGCACCCCCGCCTCCCATACTTCTTCTTGCAAAAAACTGTAAGACAAGGATAAAAATTAAAGGGGGAACAACCCAGCTCAATATGGTTGAGAAGAAATTAGGTTTCTTTGGGGGAGCAGCAGCAAATTCTACACCTTTACTTTCTAACCTTTGTGGTAGATCCATATCAAAAATTGGGGTGGTTGCTAAAACCGAAGGGGCACCTTCTTCAGCTCCATTAAGTTCATATCTAATTTGTTCTTGTGTAATATATGCTCTCTTTACTTCCCCATCATTTACCTGATCTATAAACAGAGAATATGGAACTCTCGGAATCTGCATATTTTGATTAGGGAAAAGGCTACTAAATAAAAGTAATGCACCAACTCCAATTAAAATGATATTTACTATTCCAAATCTCCTATTAGGTTGATTATCGTCTTGTCTTATTGGCATAGTTGAGGAGAATTTTGAACTTATTATAAACTAAACGAAAAGTTTCCGTATCCGTAAAATTTCTTTTGGGTAAGAACCGTACGGTAGTTTAACTCATTATTTTAGCAGTAAAGTTCAATTTTTTAATGAACTTTTTACACATATATCATTACCAATAAAACTAATATTGGATTCATTTAAGTCTAAAATTTCATGCATTTCTTGAAATTCAAAATCTCCAAAGGGACTCATACTATTTTCTCCTCCTAAAATTTTTGGAGCAATAAAAGATATTATTTCGTTGATACAACCTGATTTAACAGCCGAAGTCGCTAATCTTGGGCCACATTCCCACAAAACCTTATTACATCCTCTTTTAGCTAGTAATCTTGAAATTAACTCTGGATTATCAGTTGATACCTTTTCAACTTCAACACATTTTGGAATCCTAGCGAGAAATTTTTCATTAGCTGTTGAAGAATCATAAATAACTAAAGTTTTTGCCTCATTAGAATTCCAAAGATTAGATTTTGAAGGGAGATCTAATGTTTTTGTAAAAATAACTCGCAACGGTTCGGGGGATTTTAAACCTCTTGTAGTCAAAATTGGGTTGTCTTTTCTTAATGTGTTTCCACCAATAATTATTGCGTCAAATTCTGCCCGAAAAGAATGTACTAAAGATCTTGACTCCTCATTAGTAATCCATTTACTTTTGCCATTTTTTAACCCTATTCTTCCATCAATACTCATTGCCCATTTGAGAACCCCATATGTCTTATCAGTAATATTCCTATAAACGAAAGCCTTATTTAACTCTAAAGATTCTTTTTTACATAATCCTAAGTGAACTTGAATTCCAGCTTCTTTGAGCAATTTTATACCTTTACCAGATACTCTTTTATCAGGATCCTTAATAGAAACATATATCTTTTTTATACCTGACGATATAACTTTATCTACACATGGAGGTGTTTTACCTAGGTGACAGCAAGGTTCAAGATTTACATACATTGACCCTCCCGTAGCATCTTTTTTTAAATTATTAAAAGCCATTGCTTCGGCATGAGGCATACCTGCCTTGTAATGAAATCCTTCTGAAATTATATTTCCATTTTTATCAAGAATTACTGCTCCAACCATAGGATTAGGACTTGTTTTCCCATCACCAAGAGATGCTAAATGAATTGCCCTTTTCATCCATTTAATGTGGTTTACATTTTTTTCAGACATCTCGTCTTCTAAAAATCAATTTAGTGACCTCCATTCTTTAACCACGAAAGGTGGAACAGGTAACTCTGAAAAAACACCTGATAAAGATAGTCTCAATGGCCTATTTTTATCGATATTTTGAATCAGCTCATCAAGATCAAATTCAGCAGCAGCCTGCCTACCATCATTTGCCAATTCTACGTTGGATAATGTTTTATCGTTTAATAACCACTTTTTTCTGCCAGATTCAACCCTTAATCCAGTGGGATGGTCAATCCTAAGATTTCCTGGATAACCTATAACTCTTAAAATTAACTTGTCTTCAAGAAGAGGTGATTTATATGCTACTAATTGCCAAGTTTCAAAGTCCAAGTCCCTTAAAAACTCACTACTAGCATTTATTAATTCGCCATTTATTTCTGTTTCTGCAACTTCTGCAGATACTTTTAATGGGTTGAAAATAAAGGATAGTAGTAAAAGTAAAGGTAATATTCCTTTTAAGAAAATATTTTTATTTGATTTTGTAATTTTCTTCATTTTCAGAATCCATCAGGGCATCAAGAGTTACAGCTGTTCTTACGATAGCTTGGTACCTTTTGATTATTTTACGATTTTTTTCTATAACTCGAGATAAATTCAAAGTGTCTTTTTCAGAATAGCTAGATGTTAAATCGTTAGAATCTTCTTCAATAAACTCAAATTCAGTATCTTTATTAATAAGAGTTAACAATAAATCATGTAATCTCTTTCTTCTTTCAGACAATTAATTTACTATGATAACTCGAACAATAATAAGATAATTTAATAAAACATTCAAACAGCTTAGTTCCTTTTCATTAGATATTGATGACTGAAGTTAATAGAAAAATACACGTGGTGGGCATTAATTCATATATATTTGATGATTTACCTTCCAAATTACAAGATTTATTTATTAATACAGGAAATATTGCAGTTCCAAATTCATATTTTGAAGAAATTAAATCATGGAGCGAAAATGATTTAGAAAAAAAGAAATCATTTTTTTCGAGCAACAGTAATCACGAACTTGTTAACTGGCTAAGATTTCAAAAAACTGATGTTATTTTAATTTCGAGAGGAGATCCACTATGGTTTGGGATTGGGAGGTTATTACTAGAAAATTTTTCAAAAGATGAATTAAGTTTTTATCCTTCAAATACTTGCATTCAATTAGCATTTAGCAAGTTAAAGATCCCATGGCAAGATACTATTAATTTAAGTATTCACGGCAGAGATTCGACTAAGTTAGTTGAAGCTCTTAAAGCAAGGCCTTCAAGTTTGGCTATTATTACAGATTCAGATAACAAAAGTTTAGAAATAATCAAAAAAAACTTATCAGAATTAAATCTGATTGACTTCTACGATTTTTGGCTCTGTGAAGAGATAGGCTTCGACAATGAAAATATAAGAAAATTAAATCTTAAAGAGTCATTGCCGTCTGATATATCGAGTTTAAACATTGCTGTTCTCATAAAAACAGAGAAAAATTATTCAAATAATAATCTCCCTCTTTTCGGAATCAAGGACAGTGTTTTTAAAACTTTTAACGATAGACCAAATTTATTAACTAAGAGGGAAGTTCGCGTTCAAATCTTAGCTGATTTAGAGCTCCCGAAAAATGGCGTTATTTGGGATATAGGTGCAGGTTGTGGGTCAATTGGTTTAGAGGCATTAAAATTAAGGCCTAATTTAGATTTGTTTTGTATCGATAAAAGGATTGGATCAAAAGCATTAATACTAGAAAACTCAAAAAGGCTTGGCGTTAAACCAAAATTTATTTTTGAGGAAAACATAATTAATACCTTGAACACGAGAAATTTAAGTTCTTTTGAAAAACCTAATAGATTAATAATAGGAGGATGTGATAAAAAGACTAAACTTGAAATTATTAATACACTAGCTCCGAGGATGAGTATTGGAGATATTATCGTTATCCCAATAATTGACATTCAAACTATTAAAGAGTTGAAAGAGGAATTAGAATATAAAAATTTCAAAACAAATATAAATTTGATTCAGACCTATAAAAGCTTAAGTATTGCAAGGGGAATTAGATTAGAACCAAACAATCCTGTTTTTTTATTAAAAGGAAAAAAACAAATTTAAATAGTTTTTATTTGTTAGGTTTAGCCACATGGGGCAAACCCCAACCTAGTTTATTTCTTAAAACCTGGAAAAATTCATGATCTTCAAGTCTAATAAACTTTACAGAGTGTTTGCTTTTTCTTATTAAAACTCTATCTTCAGGCCAAACATAACAACCAGCATTTCCATCGACAACCATTACCAATCTTTCAGGAGTTGCAGGAAAAACAGTTACTGGCTCAGAATCATTAAAAACCAAAGCCCTAGATGCCAATGAATGTGGAGCAATTGGAGTTAATTGCACTACTGGGCAATCAGGTGTAATAACTGGCCCTCCAGCACTAAGAGAATAGGCAGTAGATCCAGTTGGAGTAGATAAAATTACTCCATCAGCTGAAATATCCACTGGAGCATGTCGCCCTATAGAAATCTCAAAATGACACATACTTGTCAGAGGTTCTCTATGAAGAGCCATCTCATTAAGGCAGAGAGACTCCCATCTCCTCTGATCATTCCTCATTACACTAATAATTAAGCAAGTTCTTTCTTCAATATCCCAATTACCAGCAACGATTTTATCTATTGCTTCATCAAGATTAGATAAATAAGCTTCTGCAAGAAAACCTAAATGACCAGTATTTATTGTAAGGATTGGAATTTTAGCAGGTGCTGTTTGCCTTGCTGCAGAAAGCACAGTTCCATCTCCGCCAAGAACTATTGCAAATTCCATTGACGAGTCAAACCCCTCGGGGACACAATTCGTATATCCCAAAGGACGAACATGTTGATCAGGATTAGCGAATCCAACCATTCCACCAGAGCTACTAACTCTTACAACTTCATAATTAGAATTTTCCAATTTTTTCTGAACAGAACTTGCAGTTTGAACAGCAAGTTCTTTCCCATCATTAACTATTAGCCCTGCTTTACGTACCAATCAAAAAAACTAAACCTATAACTATCTTAAACTAATTTGCTAGACAATCCTATTTTAAATTTCAATTTTATTAGAACTGTTCTAAGAATCTAAGATCATTTGTATAAAATTTTCTGATGTCGTCAATCTGATGTCTTACCATACAAAACCTTTCAACACCTAATCCAGCTGCGAATCCAGTCCATTTCTCAGAATCTATTCCTAATTTTTCTAAGACCATCGGATCTACCATTCCACAGCCCATTACTTCTAACCATTTACCTTTCCATTGAACATCTACTTCTGCAGAAGGTTCAGTAAATGGGAAATAACTAGCTCTAAATCTTACAGGAATATCTCCAAAAAAGGTCTTTAAAAAAGTAAGAACCGTTCCTCTTAAATGACTAAAATCAATATCTTGATCGATACATAAAACCTCAACCTGATTAAATACAGGGGAATGAGTAGCATCTACAGCATCTCTCCTATATACTCTTCCGGGAGCAATAATTCTCACTGGAGGAGGATTCTTCTCTAAGTATCTTATCTGAACAGGAGAAGTATGGGTCCTTAAAAGTCGATTTTCATCTATGTAGAAAGTATCCTGCATATCTCTTGCAGGATGATTTTTGGGTATATTGAGAGACTCAAAATTATAAAAATCAGTTTCTATTTCAGGGCCACTTTCAACTGAGTATCCTAAGCCACAAAAAATATCTATTATTTCGTCTTGAGTTGAAATTAAAGGATGTTTATTTCCAGGGGGTATTCCAATTGAAGGGATAGTTACATCAATTTTTTCGTTTTTAATTTTTTGGTCTAGGGCTTGATTATTAAGTTGATTTTTTCTTTCGGTTATTAGTTCTTGTAAATTTATCTTTATTAAATTTGCCTTCTGGCCAATAATGGGTCTATCAGTAGCAGATAATTGACCCATTGTTTTCAAGATAATTGACAAATCGCCTTTTTTTCCCAATAAAGAGACTCTCAGTTTATCCAGTTCTTCATGAGTATTAGAATTATCTATATTATTTTTTGCTTTTAGAGAAAGATTATTTAGTTTTTCCTCAATTTGACTTAATGATTCAATTTGACTCACTGATATAGTAAAAATAGGTATTGCCTTATCTTACTTAAATATCGTCCATAAATAAAATGTATTGATTAATGAAACCGTTAAATATATTAATTAGCAATGATGATGGTGTTTTTGCAGCGGGGATAAGAGCGTTAGCAAAATCAGCTCAAAAAAGAGGACATAAAGTAAAAGTAGTATGTCCTGACCAAGAAAGATCAGCTACTGGTCATGGTCTTACTTTACAATCTCCATTAAGAGTGGAAAAAGCTGACGAATTATTTGGGAAAGGAATTGAAGCTTGGGGATGTTCTGGCACACCTGCTGATTGCGTCAAATTAGCACTATCTGAACTTTTGGATCATAAACCTGATCTAGTTCTATCTGGAATAAATCACGGGCCCAATTTAGGGACAGATATTTTTTGTTCAGGCACTGTCGCTGCAGCTATGGAAGGCACTTTAGAAAATGTTCCCTCAATGGCAATAAGTGTTGCTAGTTTTAAATGGAAGAATTTTGAATATGCTGGAGAAATTGCAATGAATATTGCCGAACAAGCAATTAACGATAGTTGGCCAGCTTCACTTCTATTAAACTTAAATATACCTCCTTGCGAGAAAAGCAAAATTAAAGAATTATCCTGGACAAGATTATCAATCAGAAAATATAAAAATCAATTTTCCAAAAGAGAAGACCCTAGGGGTGACGATTATTATTGGCTCGCAGGTGAGGTAGTTTTAGACCTTAAATCAAAAGGTTATGGTCCAAAGAAATGGCCAAGTGACGTTTCACAAATACAAGAAAATAAAATATCTCTTACACCCGTTGAGCCAGATTTATTTTGGAGGGGAAATTTAGACAAATTACCTAAAATTAATAATTCATTTATAAATCCTTCTTAAAAGCCATAAAGAAAAGCAAAGTCCAAAAAAATGAGCAGCAATAACTTGTGTATTACTGAGAACTGATAATATTTCAAGTCCAGTAATTGGAATATCAGATGTCGCTGTTATCAATTGTCCAGTTGTTTGAGAAGACGCTTGTATAAATAAGGCACCCATAAGAGCTTGATATCCAATTAAACCAAACAAAATTCCTAATAAATCAACTATTAGTCCTCGTTTTATCAATTTACTGGTTTGTCCCCTTGAGGGTCTTGCGTTGCTTGCGATTGCTCTTCCTGTTCTAACTATTAACCAACCCTGCCAAAGACTAAAAAGTAGTAAAATCAAGGATATTGCCGTAAGCGATAGACCAGGTGCTAAGCCAAGCTGCCCTTCGCTATTATTTACAACATTTGAAAAAAGCAAAACAGCTGCAACAACAACACCTAAAATGGACTGAATCCAAAAGCGTATCCATCCAATGCGCCTCATTCCAAATGAAAGGGACTGAAAATCAATTTTGTCAGACATTCATTTGATTGAATAAACTATAATCTATTCAAATTTGCCATCAAAATCATAAAATTGCACGTAATCTTTTGATCTCTTTAATATCGCCATCTGAAGTTAAGAATCCTACTTCAATAGCTATTGGAAGTTTTGATGGCCTACATGCTGGCCACAGAAAATTAATTAAAAGTGTAGTTGAAGAAAATCAATACACCCCAACAATTGCGAGCTTCTGGCCTCATCCCAGAGAAGTTTTATACAAAGAGACACGTCTTAGACTTGATCTCCCTTATGAAAAACTACCTATTCTTGAAGATCTTGGGATTGAACAATTAGTTCTGATTCCTTTTGATAAGGAACTATCTAAATTAAGTGCAGAGAGATTCGTAAGAGATATTTTGATAAATCAATTACAAGCAAAAAACATTTCTGTAGGTGCTAATTTTAAATTTGGTTTCAGAAGAAGTGGAGACATAAATACTATAAAAAATACAATCAAAGATACTGATATTAAACTAAAAATTACTCCAATTTTAGAAGACAAAGAAGGTAGAATCAGCAGTAGTAGGATAAGAGATTTACTGGAGAAAAGTGATCTGAAAAATGCTTTCAAAATTCTTAATAGGCCTTATAGTTTTAATGGAAAGGTTGTTAAAGGTAAAGGGATTGGAAAAAGTATGGGATGGCCCACCGCAAATCTTGAAATAGATGGCAGAAAATTTTTACCTGGAGAAGGAGTCTACGCATCTTGGACAACCATAGAAAATTCCAATCAAAAAATTGCATCTGTTATGAATCTTGGCTCTCAACCAACAATAAATCCTTTATTGCCATCTGCAGTTGAAGTTCATTTAATAAATAAAGATATCAATCTATATGGTTTAAACCTATCTGTAGAACCACTTGAAAAGCTTAGATCTCAAATCAAGTTTAAGAATATAGATCAACTTTCTAATCAAATTAAAAAAGATAGAGATAATGCCCTAAGAATTTTTAAAAACTATAAAAAATAAATTACAAATGCTTAATTCCAATACTACAAATGCTGATGATTTAAGAATTTATCAAATTATTGACGCTAATCTAGATAGAGCTAGAGAAGGCCTAAGAGTATTAGAGGATTGGGCTAGATTTGGACTAGGCAAAGAAAGATATGTTGAAAGGATTAAAAATTTTAGACAAATTTTAGGAAAAAATCATTTAGAAGTTTATAAACAATCTAGAAATCACATTGAGGACAAATGTAAAGGATTGACTCATCAAGAGCAAATCAACAGAAAAACCTCTGAGCAAATTATAAGTTCTAATTCAGGCAGAGTTCAAGAAGCATTAAGAGTCATAGAAGAATTCTCAAGGCTACATAATAATGCGCTTTCAAAAATCGCTTCGGAAATTAGATATGAAATTTATACTATAGAAATCGACTTATTAAGTTTAAGCAAGTTTAAAAAGTCGGAGGAAATATTAAAAGAAAATGACTTATATGTAATCACAGATCAAAAGGACAATTTATTAGAAATAATAGAGGAGATTTTAATTGCGGGAGTAAAGATTATTCAACATAGATTTAAAACGGGAACTGATAAAGATCATCTTCAAGAAGCAATTCAGATTAAAAATCTATGTAAAAGATATAGTTCTTTGTTCATCGTTAACGACAGACTTGATATAGCTTTAGCATCAAATGCAGATGGCATTCATCTCGGTCAAGATGATTTAGACTTAAAAACCGCAAGAAAATTATTAGGTCATTCAAAAATAATTGGTGTAAGTGCAAATAATGAAATTGATATTTCTAATGCTCTTAAAGAGGGTTGTGATTACATAGGAATTGGACCAGTATTTGAAACTGCAACTAAAAAAAATAAAAAACCTATAGGTATTGATAGAATTAAAACATTAACAAAAGATCTAAAAATTCCTTGGTTTGCTGTCGGAGGAATTAAAACAAATAATATTTCATATTTAAAAAGCAATGGTTTCAAAAAAGTTGCCTTAGTTTCGCAATTAATGAATTCTGAAGATCCTAAAGAAGACGCTATTATGATTTTAAAAGAGTTGTCTCATGAAAATCAAGGTAAATGGTGAGGAGAAAAAAATAGAAATTGATCAAGAAAATGCTCTATTATCTACAGCGCTTAATTCCATGGGATATAAACCCAACACAATTGTTGTCGAGTTAAATAATTTAATTATTAATTCAATAAAATGGGAAAAAGTGAAACTTAAAGATGGGGATAATCTAGAAATCGTTTCAATAGTTGGTGGTGGTTAAAAGAAAAGATATTTGTAAGTTCAAAATCTTCATAATTTTTTAAGTTTAAGCTTGAAACAATAGCCAAATTTTTTCCATTTTCGTTTTATATTCTTATTACTTAAATAAAATAATGAAAGAAAAAATCAATAATCATTCAAGATCTCTAAAATGGGAGCAAAATGGAGAGTTAGCTCATAAAGATCTCTCTGAGTTAATTGAAAGATTAAAAAATGTAGAAAGTGAACATGCCTCTTCTGAGTTGTCTAGATTAGGTACAAAATCAAACATAAAAGATTAAATTTGTTACGTAGATCTTGTTTTTATAAAAATTTGTACCACATTATAATTACTGAATATAAAAGTAAATGCCGAAAAGATTTCCAGAGTGGGTAAACACAGAAGTCGTGATTAAGGCAATCAAAATGCGAGAAGAAGGAATGCTTTCAAAACAACTTAATTTATGGATAGAAAATCTATTAGAAATAGAAAAAAAGTAAATATTTAGGAAATACTTTTAATAATTCTTAGAGCTGCCATTGCGGCTCCATATCCATTATCTATATTCATAACTGTGATACCTGGAGAACAACTTGACAACATACTATTTAAGGCAGTTATTCCATTTTTGCTGACTCCGTAGCCAACTGAAACAGGTACTGCAATTATTGGTTGGGCTAACAACCCTCCCACAACTGTTGCCAAAGCACCTTCCATTCCAGCACAAACTATTAATACATCATATTTATTAATTTCTTCTAACTGACTCATTAATCGATGGAGTCCTGCTACACCAACATCTATAAAAGATTGACAATTCAACCCATAAATTTCAAGCGCTAATTGTGCTTCAAGTGTTACGGCCAAATCACTTGAGCCCCCTGAAATTATGGCAACTTTTTTATTTGTATTTATTTTATTTAGATTTTTCCCAATTATTAGGCAATTTGCTTCTTCATAGAAGCGTGCATCATCATGCAAATCTAAAAGATAATTAGCCTTTTCACTATTAATCCTAGTAATGAAAACAACCTCATTTTGACTTAATACACTTTCAGATAATCTCTTTAATTGGTCGATACTCTTGTCTTGCCCCCAAATAGCCTCAATGAGCCCAAGCCTCTCTCTTCTTTGAAAATCAAAATTGATATCAAAATTCATCTTTGCTTATCTAATTCTCCCTCATAAATTAATTCAAAAGGATTTTCTCCCACATTAAGAGCAGATTTAACATTATCTTCAAATTTTTGTTGGACTACATTTACTTCTGACATTGGTATGCTTTTCCATAATTTCTTACTTTTCCAATTAACCAATATTAAAGCTTCTTCTTTTTCTTTATCCCAAAATAATTGTCTACCCAAAAAACCATCTTGAGAAGATAACCATGGCTCCCATATTTCTTTTTCAGCATTCAACCATACTGCCTTCACATCGGCAGGAACTTTAAGTCTTAATTCCTCTATAACCATTTCACCTTGATAACTATCCATAGTAAGAGCTTTTATATTGGGAATATCCGATTGAAAAATTAAAACTACTAAGCAAATTAATACTAAACAAAATCTTTGAATTTTTTTTTTCAAATTTAAATTTAATTTCATTTTTTCTCAAGGAGGACTACTGAATGGCAACTTATACCCTCTTCTCTTCCTTCTGGACCCAATTTTTCATTAGTAGTTGCTTTAATTCCAATTAAATTTTCATCAATATTTAAGATCTCAGAAATATTTTTTCTCATTAGTTTTATATGTGGCATGATTTTTGGCCTTTCAGCAACAAGAACACTATCGATATTATTTATTTCCCAACCATCTTGTCTTATCAAATCAATTACTTTTGATAATAAAAACAAGCTATCAGCATTTTTCCATTTTTCATCAGATGGTGGGAAATACTTTCCTATATCTCCCAGGGAAAGTGCTCCTAATAATGCATCCATTATTGAGTGACTTAAAACATCAGCATCACTATGACCATCTAAACCTAATTTATCGGGATGATGCAATTTTACACCTCCAATAATTAAATCTCTATCCTCTACTAGTCTATGAATATCGTATCCATTACCTATTCTAAATTTCATTAATTGATTAGTTTCTTTTATTATTCTCTTACTTTGTGGCGTTTTTTTATAGTTTTCATTTGAAATCAAGTCACTTCTTCTCTCCAATGTTCTTTCAATACTTTTTTGCCTTCTCCACGAATTAATATCTTTATGGTTACCGCTAACTAAGATGTCTGGCACTTTCATATCTTTAAAAATTAATGGCCTCGTGTAGTGAGGATATTCTAATAAAGAAGAATTATGACTCTCATCTACTAAGGACTCTGGATCACCAAGAGTTCCTGGTAATAATCTAGTCAAACCGTTAATTATTGATATAGCAGGTATTTCACCTCCGGAAAGTACATAATCTCCTATCGATATCTCTTCATCAGCTAGACATCTAATCCTTTCATCAAAACCTTCATATTGACCACAAATAATTATTATTTGATCCAAAGTTGACCATCTCACAAGATCCTTTTGCTTTAAGACTTTACCCTGAGGGGTCATCAACAAAGTTTTACTTTTAGTTGTTTTTTTGATTGATTCATACGCTTTATAAATAGGTTCAGGTTTTAATACCATTCCTGCTCCTCCTCCATAAGGCTTATCGTCTACTTGTCTATAAGGACCCTCTCCATATTCTCTTAAATCATATAAGTTCACATCGACCAAATTCTTATCTAGAGCTCTTGTTATTACTCCTAAATTATTTATTAATTCAAAAGCCTTTGGAAACAATGTAATTACATCAAAATTAAAACTACTCATCTAGAAATCTTCCTCATAACCAAACTCAATTAGCCTTGATTCTTTTTTTCTCCAATTAGGAACAACTTTCACAAATAACTCCAAGTGAACTGGACCATCAATTAATTTTGACATATTTGATCTTGCTGACTGACCAATAATTTTTAACATTGAACCTCTCTTTCCAATAAGAATGCCTTTTTGAGTTGATCTTTCAACGATAATAGTGGCCAAAATAGCAGTAAAACTTTTGCCATTTTTTCTTTGCATTTCCTCTATCTTTTCTATCTTTACTGCAACACTATGAGGAACTTCTTCTCTTGTATTTATTAATACCTGCTCTCTTACTAAGTCAGATAATAAATTATCTAATGGTTGGTCGCATATCATCTCTTCATCATAAAGTTTTGGTCCCTCTGGAAGAAAAGTAAGTACCATATCGACTAATTCAGAACATCCTTCTCCATTAGAAGCACTTACAATTTGAAAACTTTTATTAATTCCGAAAAATCTTCTATATTGATCTATTCGTAAATTCCTAAATTCTTTATTTACCAAATCCCACTTATTTAGTACAACAATAAACTCAGTTTTATTTGCTACTAAAAAGTTCATTATATATTCATCACCTCTACCAGGCTCTTCACTTGAATCAACAACAAAAATAACCGTATCAACTCCATCAATTGCCGATTTTGCATTTTTTACTAATATTTCTCCAAGTCGATGATGAGGTTTATGAACACCTGGTGTGTCGACAAAAATTATTTGTCCATTTTTTGTAGAAAGTATTCCTTTTAATTTATTTCTAGTAGTTTGTGCTATTGGAGAAGTAATTGTTATTTTTTCTCCAATCAACTTATTTAATAAAGTAGATTTCCCCACATTTGGCCTTCCTAGTAAAGTTACAAACCCAGATCTATAATTGGTCAAAGACTTTTAATGCATCAATAATAAAATTCTGATCAAAAATGAAAAAAAAAGCTATAAATTTAAAAGAAGCAACGTTTACTCAGGCGATAAATATATCCGCACAATGGTGTAAAGAGTGGGGAGAAGATTTACTCAGCGAAGAGGTTTTGGCAGATAGAATTGCAGAGCTAATCAAAACAAAAAATGGACTCAGAGGATTTTTTGCTTACGCTTTATCAGATAAAAATTGTTTTTTGTTAGATAAACTTCCTTTTTCACTAATTTTTAAACTGAACGAGGGTGGTGATGCCGTAGTAGAAATAGTAGTAAAAAATTTAATAATGAGTTCCGCTCAAATTATTATTCATCGAAGAGAAAATAATCATGAATATGAGATAACATCAGAGAATATTTCAGATAGATGTAAAGCTATTTTGAGACTATTAGAAACAAATTCAGTTACAAAGAATGTTAATCAAGTCCTTAAAGACCTAGATAATATGGGAAATAGTATTGATAATTCAACTAAGTATGACGACGAGCAAAAAAAATTTATAAAAAAACAAATTCTTAATATTGCCCAATAAAAAAGCGTAGAAACTAATCCACGCTTTGGCATAAATATTTAAATAATTTTTTAGTCTCTTCTGCCACCACCTTGCAGAGCGATCATTAATCTTAATATGAAAACGAAAAGATTAATATAAGTTAGATACATACCTAGAGCTCCGGCTAGGTATTGATCGTCGTTATATCTTCTTGGCATTGTATAAAAATCCACAAAAGACATTGCAACAAATAAGACTGTTCCAAATCCTGCAATAATCAACTCAAGTCCTGAACCGCCAAAAACACCTGGAGCAAAGAATCCTCCAATTAATTGAACAAACATTGCTATAAGAAGTCCTATCAACCCAAGACCAACAACACCACTAAGTGCTTGACCAACACTATCACTCATTCTCTGACCAGTGTAAGAGGCAATAACAAAAGTTATACCTGTAGCTAAAGCAGCTGTTCCGACCGAACCAATACCAATTGTTCCTATTGCTAAAGCAACTATTCCACTTAAGGTGAATCCAGTTAGTAAACTAAATCCTGTTAGTAAAGGCAAGGCCTTTGCGTTATTTGCGTTATTTGCAGCGCTTGTGGCTATAAAAAATAAAACCAATTCTGCAATTAAAGCAACTATTGATAGAGGCTGAAAAAGCCCAGGGTTTGTTGCTATGAGTGAGACACCTGCTAAAACTCCTAAAGAAGTTAGTACCATTCCCCCACCTACGTAAGGTAGAGCTTTTTGAACAACATTAGGTCCAACGATTGAACTTGTTTGTGCTTCACGAATAGCTTGATTGAAATTACTACTTGCTGGCATTTTTTTTTTAAATATGGTCTTATTCTACTTGATTTTTAAAATTTCAGGGTACGGATCACCAGAGTTTTAAAGTTATTGATAAGCCTCAATAATTTTCTGAACTAAAGGATGACGAACTACATCTTCAACAGTTAAAAAACAAAATTTTATTCCTTCAGTTTTAGAGAAAATTCTTGATGCTTCTATGAGGCCGCTTTCCTGATCTTTTTTCAAATCAATTTGTGTAATATCTCCGTTTACTACCATTTTTGATCTCTCACCTAATCTGGTTAAAAACATTCTCATTTGAGAGCAAGTTGTGTTTTGTGCTTCATCTAAGATAACCATAGAGTTATCCAAGGTTCTGCCTCTCATAAATGCTAAAGGTGCGACTTCAATAATTCCTTTATCGATTAACGAATTTGTTCTATCAAACCCGAAAATACTATGTAACGAGTCAAATAGGGGTCTTAAATATGGATCTACTTTCTGTTGCAAATCGCCGGGTAGAAATCCCAAACTTTCTCCAGCTTCTACTGCTGGTCTAGTTAGAACAATTTTTTCTATTTTTTTCTCGTTCAATAGTCTTGCTGCGCATACAGTTGCCAAAAATGTCTTACCAGTTCCAGCTGGACCAATTGCAAAAGTAAGATCAAAGTTTTCAATTGATTCAACATATTCTTTTTGCCTTATAGTTCTAGGTCTTAAATATCTTCCTTCTTTTGAACGCGCTAGGACTTTCTTCCCAAGTTCTGCATGAGAAGATGACTCTCCCATATTTAAAGAACTTAAAGCCGCTTTGAGATCTACCTCTGGAACTTCTAACCCTTGTTCCCAAATTGGTCTTGTCAGCTCTACTAATGCTGAAGCTCTCTCAATTTTAGATATGACGCCATTCATCTCAAGTTGTAAGCCTCTTATAGTTAAAGAAACTCCAGTAAGAGACTCAAATTTTTTTAAGAAAGAATTACCGGGACCTGACAATGCTGTTGCTGCATCAGAGCTTGGCAAATCTATAGTGAAGTGACCAGTTTTGGAAACTTCTGTCATTTAGTTATTAAATAAGAATGTAAATTTATCAAACCACTAGCTTTCAGCTTCATTACTATCGCTTTCAGCTTTACTAATATCACTTTCTTGGTCTTTGTTTTTAGCTTTAGCTAATTTTTCCTTTTCTAACTTTGCCTTACCAATAGCAATAGAGGGCCTTGCAACTTTTTCTAACAACCCACCTTTTTCTAATAACGTTCTTACAACATTAGTAGGCTGAGCACCTTGAGTAAGTCTTGTTCTTAAAGCTTCTGTATCAAGCCTCGTTTCTTTAGTTCTTGGGTTATAAAAACCTAATTCTTGTAGAGGTCTACCATCTCTTCTGGAAGTACTATTGCATGCAACAATTCTGAAACTTGCCTCTTTTTTCTTTCCAAAGCGCTTAAGGCGCAATTTAATCATCTTAAATTAATGTGTTTTTAATAATAATATCATTTAAAGGTAAAAATTTAGAAACTATAAATCAGCAAAACCTTTTTTCTTCTTATTATTTTTTTGTTTTTTCATTGGTTTATTACCACTCATTCCTCCCATTCCTGGCATTCCTCCCATTCCTGGCATTCCTCCCATTCCTGGCATTCCTCCATTCGACATTTGTTTCATAAATCCTCTCATTCTTTGAAAATCAGCTAATACTTTATCTACATCTTTTGCTTCATAACCACTTCCCTGAGCGATTCTTTGTCTCCTAGAGGGCTGAGCAGCGAGCACCTCAGGTTTTTGTTTCTCCTCAAGAGTCATTGAAGAGATCATAGATTCTATTTTCTTAAGTTGATCTTCTCCATCTTTTATCATCCCATCATCGATTTTATTCATTCCAGGTATTAATTTTATCAATCCACCAAGTGATCCCATCCTTTTAATTAATCTCATTTGCTTAACAAAATCATTAAAATCAAAAGTTGCTTCTTGAAGTTTCTTTTGCATCGATTCTGCATCAGCAAGTTCAACTTCTTTTTGGGCTTTTTCAACAAGTGTCAATACATCACCCATTCCTAAAATTCTGCTAGCCATTCTCTCTGGATGAAATGGTTGCAGTGCCTCTATTTTTTCACCTACTCCGATAAATTTGATCGGTTTACCACTTATTTTTCTTATTGACAAAGCAGCCCCTCCTCTTGAGTCTCCATCCAACTTAGTTAGTATCGCTCCTGTAATTCCTACTTTTTCATGAAATGACTTTGTCAAGTCAGCAGCTTCTTGCCCAATCATAGAATCAACAACAAGCAAGACTTCATCAGGATTAGAAACTTCTTTAATTCGAACCATCTCACTCATCATGGAATCATCAATTTGCAATCTTCCTGCGGTGTCAATAATTATCGAATTAAAATCTTTTTCACTAGCAAAATTCAATGCGTCCTTTGCTATTTCTTCTGGTTTGCTATTTTTTTCTTTAGCCGAAAAAACTTCCAAATCATATTGACTTCCCAATGTTTTAAGCTGTTCTACAGCTGCTGGTCGATAAATATCTGCAGCAACCAAAAGAACTTTTTTTTCTTTTTCCTTCAAATAAAGGCCTAATTTTCCTGTTGCAGTTGTTTTACCCGCCCCCTGAAGTCCAGCCATTAAAATAACTGTGGGACTATTTTCATTCTCGTTTAGTGGAGAATTTTCATTCCCCATAATATTGATCAATTCTTTATTTACTACTTCTATAAATTTTTGACCTGGATTTACACCCCTAACGACTTCTTCTCCAATAGCTTTATCTTTAACATCTGATATAAAATCTTTGACTACAGACAAACTAACATCTGCATCAAGGAGTGCTCTTTTTACCTCCTTCAAGGCGTCGTTAATATTATTTTCACTAATTTTTGCTTCGCCTCTTAAACCCTTTACTGCGTCTTCAAAGCGTGACGAGAGTTCATCAAACATTATTAAATAGTAATTTTAATTATTATAGATGATCTTGAAGTTTGTAATTATAAGCCACTCACGAAATCAACTAATTTCCATGATTTATTTGAAAAACCCAAAATATATTTAACTTTCAAAGGAGTCAATGATGTTTCATTAACAAATTCTCCAGAATTCTTTATTATCCTCTCAAGATAATTTAATTCTACTAATACAACTATCCTAGAGGAAGTTTGCGATTCGAGATCTATCTTCTGAATTTGGGAATTAATTTCTTTAACAATTCCTTTTTTGATATCATTTTGTCTTTCTTCGATTGTTCTATCAATCAAACCATTACTAACAATCTTGGAAAGATTAATTTCACTTTTTCCAGCTAAGTAATTACTTTTACTTAATAGCCAAACATTAATTAAATTTTTTATCTCTGCTATGGAAGGGGAGGCTTTAGTAATTTTTTCGACTTTAAAGGAATTTTTTACTGTAGAGTTTCCAGTAATAAAATTCAATTCATTAAAAGTTTTTTTTTTAATTTCTTGAATAATATCTTTTTCACTAACCTTTTGAATTTTATCAACTGCTATTAAAGGTTTATTTGGAACAACTTCATTCTGAATTGATTTTTTAAAATTATTTCTTAGAAATCCAATGCCGATACCAAATGTAAATAGAATAATAAACGCATATAGGTAAATTAAATAAGGTGACCGGCTTAAAATTCCTTTATTATTCAAAAATTCCCCAAAACTAAACTTTAATTCAGCAATTTTTTCAATTAAGTACTTATAAACCTCTATAGATTTATTCCTAAATATTTCCTCACTGAATTTGTTTTCATATATATCAAGCTTCTCGAATTCTTGTTTAATCCCACCTGGCCAAGGTAACCTCCTTTCATCAACATTTGCTGATGAAGTATCAAAATCTTCAGTGATGTTGGTTAAAGATTCTTTTTTTATTTGTTGGTTTTGAAGATTTGATTTAATTGTAATTTTTTTTGATTTCTTTTCTAATTTTTCTATAAATTCTTGAATTTCTCTATCTTCAAACCAAGATTCCAAATCTACCTCTTTTGAGTCAATATCTCTATAACCAACTAAAACATCATTCTCTAACCAATTTTTACAGAAAATACATATCGCTTCTAACTTATTTCCTGGATAATTATTAAGCCAATCTCGTAAATTCTCGTCAGAACTGCTAGAAAACCTTGCAGAAGCTTGATCAATATCCGCCAAAAGGAGATCTAAACAACCAACAAGAGGCATTGAATCTAGACCTGATAAATTTAGTTTCTTTAGAATTCTCCTAGCTTCAAATAATTTTTCTGGCTTTCTTCGCGAGAAGCCAATTGCTGTTAAGGATAAAAAAGCTAAGAATCCTGCATCTAATGAACCTCTTTTTTGTAATTCAAGAAACAAATCTATCTGTTCTTGCACGGTCAAAAATGGCCTTATTTGTTGAAAAAAAGCTTCAAATTCTTGCTGATTTAGATAATCTCCATATTCAGACTTATTATTACCTTCCAAACCACCTCTTTTAATTATTAAAGTTTCCAACATACTTAAACCTTTTTTATGAGACTCCTGTTCATTTAAGTCCCTACTAAGTAGATCAAGAATCCGATAAGGAAGCAGAGCAACTAAGTCTTCTTCAAGTTCTTTCCTTCTTTCTAAAAGCTTTCCCATTCTTTGAAGAAGTTGTATACCCTCAGATAAAAAGTCCGCTGCGGTTGAATAAGATCTAAGCTGTTGTTCTTGAATTGCTGAATCTCTAGCTGTTAAAGCAGCCAATAAAGTTAGATCGGCTTCTCTACTACTTCCTAAGGCTGGAGTTTGTGGAGGCTGCAAAGCTTTTCTTGTGATTCTAAAAGCTTCTTTTGGGGAACCCGATTCCCAAAGAAGTATTAATCCTGCCACTTCTCTATTTGAGGAAAAATCAAGTCCAGATGCACCATTTAATAACAAATTTTCGTACTCTCTCCTGCTTTCTGGATCTGTAAGTAAATCAGCAGTCAGGCGAAGCAACTCAGATCTTTGGGTTAAAACTTCATAAGTAAAACCTTCATCAGGCGTTTTATCCAACCGCAATTGAAACGCCCTTAATATTTCCTCAGACGATGCAGAGGGGCTTACGCCAATTAAACGAAAATGATCTAAAGGAAGTTCCAAACAAATATCCTATTAAAAATTCTTAGATAAATTTTATCAAGTTAAAATTTTTTTTCATAAGGTCTTACAGAGTTATTAAAAAAAATCATGAAAATCGACCTTCACGGCTTAGAATGTTAACAAATCAAAACTTCATTAAGGTATTTTCTTGGAAACACACGTAGAGAGAATCTCAAATCTTCAAGACATAAAAAAAGCCGAATTAGATCGAGAGACCGGATTATTTCTTTATGAAGATATGATACTTGGTCGAAGATTCGAAGATAAGTGTGCAGAAATGTACTACAGGGGGAAAATGTTTGGTTTCGTTCATTTATATAACGGTCAAGAGGCTATAAGCACTGGAATAATTGGTGCCATGAAAAAGAAACATGATTGGTTTTGTAGCACTTACCGCGATCATGTCCATGCACTAAGTGCAGGTGTTCCCTCTTTTGAAGTAATGAGTGAGCTTTTTGGAAAAGCTACAGGCTGTAGTAAAGGCCGAGGGGGGTCCATGCACTTATTTTCAAGAGAGCATCACTTATTGGGAGGATATGCTTTTATTGGGGAAGGAATTCCAGTTGCTCTAGGAGCAGCCTTTTCAAGTAAATATAAAAAAGAAGTTGCTGGCAATAATAATAGTGATGCAGTAACTGCAGCATTCTTTGGAGATGGGACTTGCAATAATGGACAATTTTTTGAATGTTTAAATATGGCCCAATTATGGAAATTACCCATAATTTTTGTTGTTGAAAATAATAAATGGGCTATTGGTATGGCACACGATAGAGCAACCAGTAATCCTGAAATTTGGAGAAAAGCTTCTGCTTTTGGGATGCATGGTGAAGAAGTTGATGGGATGGATGTATTAGCAGTAAGAGGAGCAGCACAAAGAGCAATTGAGCGCGCAAGAGCAGGAGAAGGGCCTACTCTTTTAGAATGCTTGACTTATAGATACAGAGGACATTCTCTTGCAGATCCTGATGAATTAAGGTCTGAGAAAGAGAAGGAGTTTTGGGGGGAAAGAGATCCTATTAAGAAATTAGCTCAAGAAATTATTGATGGTAAATTCGCAACTGAAGAAGAATTAAAAAATATTGAAAAAAAAATAGATTCAGAGATCTCAGAGTCTGTTAAAAATGCCTTAGCAGCTCCTGAACCACCTTCACAAGAATTGACTAAATACATTTGGGCCGAAGAATAGATTAAATTAAATACTGCTTGGTAATTTTCTGGTTAAATTTCTTAATTTTCTTAATGCCTTAAGTTCGACTTGTCTTACTCTTTCCCTAGAAACTTCTAACAATCTTCCTATTTCAGCAAGTGTATGCCTCTCGTTTCCATCAAGTCCAAACCTTAATTTAAGAACATGTTGCTCTTGCTCGCTTAGATGACTTAACCACTTCCCAAGTTGCTCTTGATGCATTTTTTGCTCAACTTGGTCTAAAGGCTCCTCATTATTACTATCTGCAATTAAATCACCTAAAAAGCTCCGACCATCATCACCATTGACTGGAGCGTCTAAACTACTCGTTGATAAAGCTTGTCTTAAAACAGAATCTAATTCATCGACATCAATTTCCATTGCTTCTGCAATTTCAATTCTACTTGGCATAGCGCCAAGTTTATGTGCTAAATCCCTACTGACTTTTCTTATAGATGCTAATCTTTCACTTAAATGAACTGGTAAACGTATCGTTCGTGATTGACAAGCTATTGCTCTTGTCATACTTTGTCTAATCCACCAAAAAGCATAAGTAGAAAACTTATATCCTCTTGTAGGATCAAATTTTTCAACAGCTCTCTCTAGACCAAGAGAACCCTCTTGAACTAAATCAAGGAGTTCAAGTCCTTTACCTTGATATTTTTTTGCCACACTTACGACAAGTCTTAAATTAGCTTTCATCATTCTCTCTTTTGCTCTTCTGCCAATTTTTATTGTTCTTTTTTGCTGCGTTGTAAATTCTTTAATTTTTTCATTTAATTGGCCATCTTCTGTGAGAATCATCATTTTCTGAACTTGATTACCCAGTTCAATCTCCTCTGCAGGTGTAAGCAAAGGTACTCTACCGATATTCTGCAAATACCAACTGATAGGATCATTACCTCTCCTTTTTTGTGGTTCTGCTTGTGCTGGTATTGATGAAACCATTATTTTGACCTGAATAAGGTATTAAAACTCTCCTACACTTTTGTGGAAATAGCCCAATATTTAATGCGCGCTTCAGATTTCAAGTAATATTTGTATATTTATGTGTTTAAAACTAGAAATAACTCTCTTAAATTGTTTCTTTCAAGATATTTGTCTCGTTTTTCTGTTTCTCATAATTTTCGATAATTCATCACCAATAGCAGATGCATTAGATCCACTTTTGCATTTTGATGCAGCAAATGAATGCAAAAGTACGTACTTAGCAAAAAAGTCAGTTGTTATATTTCTACAAAAGGTTAAATCAATCGCAGAACTTCCAGCTACAAATCCAGATAAAAGATCACCCAATCCAGCTCTAGCTGTCTGAGAATCCGTCCCATAAAGTTGCCATGCATTTTTATTGTCAGCAATTATGCTGTTAGCTCCTTTCAACAAAATACTAACATTAAATTTTTTTGCCGCTTTAAGTGCTAATCCAACATTAGTTTTACATTTGATATTAGGGAATAACCTTAGAAATTCTTTATGATGAGGTGTGATCCATGTTTTAAATTTTCTCTCCAAAAAGAAATTTGATCCTAATTGAGATTCCGAAATTCTATTAAGTGCATCCGCATCCAAGATCAATAATCCTTCAAAACCTATAAGAAAGTCTTTGGATTTTTGCCAATCATTATTATCAATTCCTATTCCTGGGCCTACAGCTAATGAGTCATATGCACTTAGATCAATATTCTTTAATGCACTGAACAAAGATGCATTACCATTTTGATTAGATTGCATAGTTCCTTTTAAAACTATTTCTGGAGCAACTTGCCAAATAGATTCAGCAACTAACTCAGGCAGAACTGCAGAGATAAAACCTGCTCCACTTGATATGGCTCCTTTTAATGCTAAGTATGCAGCCCCTGGATATTTTTCACTTCCTGCGATTAATAATGTCCTTCCTCTTTTATATTTCTGGGAATTTTTTGGTAAGGTGGGTAAATCAATATTTTTTAAGTCCCGATAAGTAACCTTAAAAATTTTTTTTTCAATCTTAGATAACTTATTAGTTGGAACCCCAACATCGATATGATGCAATTCTCCGATAAAAGGTAAAGCAGAATCTTGCGTTAACCCAATCTTATTTAGACCAATTACTAAGGTGTAGTTTGCCTTTACTGCATTATCTAAAAAAGGCTCTCCTGAATTTGGACATAATCCTGTAGGAACATCAATGCTTACAATCTTTCCGCATTTACTATGAAATTTCTGGTTAAACAATTCAACTAATTGATTATCTACTTTTCTTGTTTGATTATTACCAAAAACAGCATCAATCCATAGTTCTCCCCCATATGCGTAAGGAGACTCTACTAATTTTTTTACCCCAATAGATGTAAGATAATTAATATGGTTATTTGTTACTGTTTTTTTTATTGGGAATGGACACCATACCTTGACTAAATACCCTTTCAAGAACAGCTCTCTAGCTATTACTGCGCCATCCCCACCATTATGCCCAGGACCTATTACCACAATTATTCCATACTTTAAGAGAGGTTTCCTTTTCAAGAGCCATTTACTAATTTGGATACCAGCTTTTTCCATCAATGCTTCTTGAGGCATCCCATCAGAAAACATTTCTTTCTCCAATATCAACATTTGGTTTGCATCAACAATAAAATGTTTTGAGTCAATTGTTGGCCATCCAATTTCATTCATAATTAGTACGAAGCAATTAAAGTACTGTTCAAAAATTTAAACTTCCATGTTAAAAACACAAAAGGATAAAAAATTAGAGAACAGTTTTTCTTCTAATAATAAAACTAAGAAGAAGAAAAATATTATTGTAGGTCTTTCTGGTGGTGTAGATAGTTCGCTCTCAGCTGCTCTTCTTGTAGAAAATGGATGGAATGTTGAAGGACTAACTCTTTGGTTAATGAAAGGAAAGGGCTCATGTTGTTCTGAAGGATTAGTAGATGCTGCTGGACTTTGTGAAGATTTAGGAATTCATCATAAAATAATCGATTCAAGAGAAATTTTCGAAAGAGAAGTGATTAAAAAAACTACTCAAAGTTACAAGAATGGATTCACTCCGCTTCCATGCTCTATGTGCAACAAGAATGTGAAGTTTGAAGAGATGCTTAATTACGCATTAAAAAAAGAAGAGTTTACTCATATTGCAACTGGTCATTACGCCAGAATAAAAAAAACATCCTCTACTGAAATTCTTGATTGCAAGGGCTTTAAATTTCAGGAATTCCTACTGCTCAGAGGTGCTGATAAGAACAAAGACCAAAGTTATTTTCTTTATTGTCTTTCACAAGAAGTACTAAGCAGATTAGAATTTCCTCTTGGTGAAATGAAAAAAGAAGAAACAAGAAAGGAAGCCCTGAGATTAGGCCTTAGAACTGCTCAAAAACCAGAAAGTCAAGATTTATGTTTAGTTGAGCATTATGGATCAATGCAGAGATTTATCGACAAACACATTGAACCCAAAGAAGGAGGAATTGTGCATGTAAATGGGAAAGTCCTAGGAACGCACAATGGTATACAGCACTTTACGGTAGGTCAAAGAAAAGGTTTGGGTATTGCATGGCCCGAACCACTTTATGTAAAAAGTTTAGACAGGGAAAAAAACATAGTGTATGTAGCAGATAAAAGTGATCTATTTAATAAAGAAGCAATAATTAGTAAGGTTAACTGGGTTTCAATCGAAGAACCTAAGCAAGAGATACAAGTAGAAGCACAAATCAGATATAGAAGTCATCCAGTAAAAGGAACTTTAATACCTTTAGAAAAGGTAGATGATGCAACTAAAACATTTAAATTAATTTTTGAAGAAAGTCAAAGTTCGGTAACGCCCGGACAAGCTGCAGTTTTTTATAAAGGAGAAATTTTATTAGGTGGCGGATTAATTAACTAATTTTCAAAAAGAAATTTAATCCCATAAAAAATATAAACAATAACAAAATAGGTTTATCTCCAAATTTTGTATAGAAGGTCTTGTCGGATGAAAAATTAGGGAACACTATTTTATTTTGCTCCACATTTAAATCTAGAAGTTGAATTATTTTTCCATCATCTTTAACTAAACCCGAAGGACCAGTGTTTGATACAAGCAGATTATCTTTTTTATTTTCAATACTTCTCAATCTTGCCAAAGACAGGAATTGATTATAAAGCTTAGTTGGATAGGGATCTAAATTTGCTGCAGTTATTATTAGTTTTGCACCGCTACTAATAGCCTTTCTTATTTTCAATCCATCACTAATTTCATAACAGATAGCCACTGCTAGAGGTTGTGTAAATTTAGGATCAAAAAATCTTGAATCAGAGCCTGGTTGAATTCCTCCTACTGCAGATAATCCTCTTGAAAAACTATCTAGAAATCTAGGTATTTTTTCACCTAATGGAACAAGTCTATTTTTATCTAAAAATGAGGTAAAAGATTTATCTCCAATTTGAAATCCGAGTAAAGAACTTCTTAATTCATTATTAGAATTTCTGAAGCCTCCTGCCAAGGTATTAACCTTAAAGCCTTTAGATAAATAAAAATTATTATATAAAGTTCCTTCAGGAGCAACAAGAAGTTTTGCTTGATTGGCTAAAGCATACTTTTGAGCGATAGATTGTTTTTCTTTAATAAATTCATCATCTATTTTTAATTTTTCTCTTGTTGGTATATTGGTTTGCCAAATAGCTACAGGATATTCATAATTTCTTTTAATGGGAGTTGTTAAACCCCCAAATAGATGTAAGAAAAAAATAATAAAAAGTCCGAAAATAAATATTTTTTTAAAATGAAGTTTTCTTCTCCATCTACCGTGACTAAAAAAAATCCAAAATCCAATCAATATTTGTAATACGCATAAACCACTTGCACCAATCCATCTTGCCAAACCAGCAAGATAAATATCACCTGGAACAAGACTCTCTCCTAAACCTATCCAAAAAAAAGGTGTTTGAGAAAGTATCAATTCACCAATTCCCCAAGTCAAAGATAAAAAAAATACTTTTACAGTTAAAGGTAATATTTTCATTTTAAAAACATCCTTTTTCCAGAGAATAATTTCAACTAACAATCCCCATAAATAAACTAATAAACCACCCAAAAAAGCACAAGATAATAATATTGAAATGGTGATTATTAAACTTGCAAGCCATGAAAAACCTAGCCATGTTAATGGATGGAGATCATAAAGCCAAGAATGACTTATCAAGATAAAGAAAAAACCCCAACAAAAATTTGCTATTCTTCTTTCACTTCCCTTCCATAAAATGAATAATGATATCGGCATAAAAATCACCCAAAAATGGGTTGCAACAGAAATTCCTCCTAGGATGCCACCTAAACATGGGTAAAAATATTGTTTTAAACTTTTTACTTGAGTTGGGATTAACAATCTAAAATTTCAAATTAAATTTAAAATCACCCATTAATTGTACCTTTATTCTGTAGTATTAGTTCTAGTAACTTTCAAAATCTAGGTGAAAGAAGTCTTTATCAGTTTTGCAGTTTTTGTTTTTTGTGTTTCATTAACTATTTTCAGTCAATTTAATTCACCTCAAGTTGTTAATGCTGCTGAATCAGAAACAAAATTAGTTCAAAAAACGCCTGTTGCAAAATCATCAAATGTTTCAAATAATAATTTATTTGAACTAGACCCATCAGATCCAAACCCTATACTTTTCGCTATGGCAGAAGAAACACCATCAGACAGCAATTCAAGGACTACAGAAAGTGGTCTAATTATTGCAGATATAGTAAATGGGGAAGGAGATGAAGCTAGTGCAGGGCAAACAGTTACTGTAAATTACACAGGAACTCTAGAAGACGGAACACAATTCGATACAAGTATCGGTAGAGCCCCATTCAGCTTTCCCTTAGGAGCGGGACGAGTAATAAAAGGTTGGGACGAAGGTGTAGCGGGTATGAAGATTGGAGGTAAAAGAAAATTAACAATACCTCCGGAACTTGGATACGGATCAAGAGGAGCAGGTAATGTAATACCTGCTAATGCAACTTTAATATTTGAAGTTGAATTATTAAAAGTCAATTAAATTAAGTAAGAAAAATATCTAACACTTTTCAATTTAGTTAATCTCCAAGTAGTATATATACAACACCAAATATTTGAAATGTTAAGTAAATTCATTAATTCTTTTCTAAATAAAAAATCCCCAATGAAAGTCCATGCTCACTGTGACGGTCCTTGCGGTGTTTACGACCCAGCATCTACCAGAGTTGCTGCTGAAGCAGTTTTATCAATGACAAAAAAACTTATTGCATTAGAAGCTCCTTCTAGCACTGATTCAGCAGAGTGGGCTGCATACAGTAATACATTTTCTAGATTTGTTGCAGTTAAAGAAGAGCAAGCAAAAGAAACAAAGAAAGAAATTCTAATTTTGTGGACAGATTACTTTAAACCAGTTCACTTAGAAACTTATCCAGACTTACATGAAACCATTTGGAAGACGGCCAAATTATGCAGTGCATGCAAAGTTAATATTGACTTAGCTCAAGCTGAAGAACTCATGAGTTATGTAGAAAAGATTCATAATATTTTCTGGGCTTCAAAAGGAAGATCAGACGCTTTTGTAAAAGCTAGTTAATCAGAATTATTTTCAAAAGTTTTTTTGATTTTATTTTATTTTTTTTAGGTTTAAGAAAAACTGCCATTATTAGTGGTAAATCGATGTTACCTTACCTAAAAGAAGGGGATATTGTATTTTTTAAAAAATATAAAAAGAATAAATCAATACTAAAAAATCGACAAATAGTTATTTTTAATCATCCACTTAAAAATGAAAACCTAATAAAAAGGATAAATTCAGTAAATCAAAATAATATTAAGGTTCTTGGCGACAATCTTGAATTTAGCGAAGATAGTAATAAATTTGGATTAATCAGTAACGAAAAAATAATTGGGATTGTCACCTCTAAATTAATTATTCCTAAATTAAAAAATTTTTTAATTCAAAAAAACAGAAGCACTTCTTTGAATCCAAAATAATCCCAAAGAAAAGGAAAGCCCTCCTGCTACAGCTATTAATCTTTTAATAAATTTTTGACTTACTTTAAAGGTGGTAAAAGATATTAAACAAGTAAAAAGATTCATACTTATTAGTGAACCAATCAAATATGAAATCAAATATAAGCAAGCGCTTATTAAAGGTAATGCTAAAGCAGGAAGAACCGCAAGAAAATGTGAACCTCCAGCTATACCGTGTAGCAAGCCTAAACCCGTCAAAGCATGTGAGTGCTTATTATTATTTTTTTGTTCCTTAATATGAAAGTGAAAGTGACGATGGGCAATTCCATTCTCATGCTTATGGGAATGCGAGTGGATACTTAATTGAAAAGAATTTTTTATAGCAAATACTCCAACAATTAGAAGAGAAATTCCAACTAGGAATTCGGCAATATTAGAAAATTTGTTTAATGGGGTAATATCCTTAACAAAAATCGCTAAGAAAGCTAACAAGAGGATCCCTGAAGAGTGTCCTAAGCCCCATGAGAAACTATTTTTAAGAGCTTTTTGGGGATTATTAATCGCTGCTGGTGCCATTGCAATTAGATGATCAGCGCCACTAACAACATGTACAAATCCTGCAACTATACCTGTTAAAATTACAGCCTGCATATATATTCACTACAACTATGTTTATTCAATTTTATAGCACGATTTGAAGTCAAAATTAAATTGAGTTAAATAATTTCTTGAAAGATTGTTCAATATCAGTTTCTCTCATAAAAGTTTCACCAATTAATACTCCCTTTATTCCAATAGATCTAAGAGATTCCAAATCTTCGGTACAATTAATTCCAGATTCACTAATGGGAATAATATTTTGTTTTAAAAATATATCTGCATATCTATGCATCAATTCTATTGATGTTTTTAAATCCGTTTTAAAAGTCTTCAAGTCCCTATTATTTATTCCAATCAAATTAAAAGATTTTAACTTTAGAATCCTTTCTAATTCATTAGAGTTATGGACTTCAACAAGAACACTCATCTTTAAATTATCAGCTATTTTCTTTAAATAAATTAAATCGTCATCACTTAAAATCGCAGCGATTAATAATATTGCATCAGCACCAGATACTCTTGCTTTATAAATCTGATAAGCAGAAATAATAAAATCTTTGCAGAGTAGAGGGAGATTAGTTGATTTCCTTACAGTTTCGAGTATTTCATAACTACCTTGAAAAAACCTTTTATCGGTAAGTACTGAGATACATGATGCTCCTAATCCTTCATAACAAATTGCTATATCTTCAGGGTTAAAATCTTTTCTAATAACTCCTTTACTCGGACTAGCTTTTTTTATTTCAGCAATTACTCCTGGTTTTATTTTTGACTCCAAGATATTTTTATAAAAATCTTTGGGGGCAGGGAGTTTTTCGATTTTTTTTATTAGATCTTCTAAAGAAAATATTTTTTTAAAATTTTTAATTTCAATATCCTTGTGCCATACAATTTCTTCCAGAATATTTTTTGCTTGTGATTCTCTATGAGGTACAGCATATTCTAAATTTTCTACCCTTACTGTTGGATTTGGTGGCCTGCGTCTTATCTCCATTATTTTAGATATTATTTTATTTGAGAAGCAGCTTG
>QCHO01000007.1 GCA_003279535.1 Prochlorococcus sp. AG-402-C22 | reverse complement strand
CTTCAAAAGGGTTCTCAATATTAATAACCTCCCATTCTTCTCTTACACAATGAGCAATTTCGATACAAGGTTGTAATTCTACGTGCGAGGCAAATGATGAAGAAGGGAATAAAAAGTTTGAACAAATTAAAATTGCAAGAAAAAATATTTTCATTAAATAGAAGAAATTAATATTGGATAATCTAACTAATGAAACCAATAATTTGTAATGATAGTTCTTTTTAATATTGAATAGAACATTTAATTCTTTACATCAGGTATTAAAAATGTATTTTATATATTACTAATCTCCCAAAAAAAAAGATCCCTCTTAGAGAGATCTTTAAAAAATGATTAAATCAAGTGTTTCCTTGTTTCCACTGAATTAAATCATTTCCTCCTACACACAACATTACTATCACATTAATATTCAAAATATGTAATACCTATTAGACCTCTATCTTAACTGTCACATTGCTAAAAAGACAAAAAGTACTCAACCAGTGAAGTCGAATACTTTTAAAGTTATCAGAAAAAAGTGTGTGAGGAGTTTCTGATATATTCAATTTACTACGTAAGTAATTTAAAAAGCTACAGTATAAATTACTATTTATGTAAACACTAAGAAAATAATTTGGCCTTTAAAAAATAATAATTAAAAAATAAAAAAAACTTATGAAAAGCATTTATAAAAAAATCATTTTTATAATCTCAGCAATTACTCTTTTTTCAGTAATAGTAGGTGTTGTCAAATATTCGCTTACTTACATTGAGAATAATCCCGAAAAATACTTTCCTACACAAAAGTAAGACAAAAATTAAGTATAAATTCACTTCAAAAAATCTATAAACTGTCTTAAATATGTTCTACATAGACAGTTTGAGTCATGAAAATCAAAAATAGTTCAGTTATTAATCAAAATATTAAACCTTTAATAAATCAATTTAGATATAAGTATAAGTATCAAATACTTGAGAGCTATTGGAAGAAAAGAAAGAAAGACTGTGAAAAAAATCTTTCAAAATTTTGCTGACAGAGTATTATGAATTTTATTTTTTCTTTTTTACTAGCTTCTGTAATGTGGGTGCAAGTTCCTCAATGGGAAGCTGACTGGTCAAAATGTGCTGTAGATATTCCCGATTCATCATGCCACTGGTACGTAGCTGCTCCCGATAATACGTTTGGGGAAGGATTTAATTGGGAAAACGCTCCTTGGTTTGATGCTAATGGATTACAGGATGTAGCTAAGATTGAGAAAGAATCTGTAGTAGAAAAACTTCAAAATAACTGAGGTTTCTATTTCATCAATTAACTTTTAAAAGTATTTAAATCTAATTGCTTAATGGTTAAGGTTTGATTAATTGAAAGAATTTTATGCGTTTTAAAGTAAGCCTTAAAAAAAATGGAAAGGAATTTGATGAAGTTGTTATTGCCAATAATAGAAAAGAGGCTATGGAAGTAGCTTTAAAAAACAATCCAGAAGCTCAAGCATTAAACTCTGATTGGACATTTAAGATTTAATTTATTTTAAGAAGTTTAGGAATCAAAAGAGATGCAACGCAAATAACACTAATTGCAGGCCCAGGAGACAGATTAAAGACTATAGAGAGAATAAAGCCAAGAAGTGAGATGCATAATCCAAAAAATGAAGACCTCATCATTGCAATTCTTAAACTATGAGCCTTGTTTAGCCCTAACAAAGTTGGGGTAGAAAGAAGAGCAATTACAAGAATTACTCCCACTGCTGACATTGAACTAACAATTACTAATGCTGTTGTAAAACTCAAAGCAAGATTTAATAAAGAAACGTTTATACCACTTGCAGATGCACCTTCTGGATCTAATCCTACATAAACAACTTTTTCATATCCAAAAGTCATTAAAAGTATAAATACTAAAAATGCAATTATTGTTCTAAGTAAATCTCCAAAATTTGCTGTCAACAAATCGCCAAATAATACTGCCTCCAAATCAATCCTTATTCCGAGTAGAGGAATAATAAGGACTCCAAAACCAAGCATTCCAGCGAGAATAGTATTCATAACTGCTTCATAATTTTCACTTTTTCTATTAGTTAAACTTTCCGCAATTACTGAGCCTAAAAGACCACTGATAACACCACCAATTGAGGGGTGGATTCCAAGCGCTAATGCGAGAGCAAGTCCAGGCAACACACAATGAGAGATTAAATTAACTTGTAATAATCTCTTATGAGTGATTAATACAGTTCCCATGGCTGGACATAAGATCCCCGAGAATACAGTTATTATTAATGGAACAAGCCACCAGTTGTTATTAATAAAAGACATTATTAGAATGATTCGGTATGATCAAAAATACGGGACAAAAAAAGATTTTGGAAACAATGGTAACTAAATCTGACATTACCAAAAGACAAGAACAACTTCTTGAAGAACTTAATAAATGCGAGGATGAATTGAGCGGTCAAGAGTTGCATAGACAATTGATAGAAGGCGGAAAAGCTATGGGACTGACAACTGTTTACAGGAATCTTCAGGTTCTGATAAAGCATGGATTAATTCGTTCTAGACATCTCCCTACTGGTGAAGTTCTTTATACTCCTGTTGATAGAGATATTCATCATTTGACCTGCGTTCAATGCGGAGAGACGTCGAAAATGGAAGGTTGTCCGGTTAAAAATATTCATGCCCCTAAAAAAAGTCCAAAAAAGTTTCAACTTTTGTTTCATACCCTCGAATATTTCGGCCTTTGCCAAAACTGTTATCAAGCTCAAAATTAAGAAGGAACATTTTCTAATCACAGAAATTATTTTCCTTTATTGAGCTGATGTTTATTGCCTCTAATTTATCTTTTATTTGATAAGGACTACCAACTGCCAAAACACTTTTATCAAGAACTATTACTTGATCGTAGTTATTTAGAGACTCCCCCCAATCATGACTACTAACTAGTATAGAAAGGCCCGAATCTGAAAGTTGACGAACAATTTTTAGAAAATCCTCTTTTGCAGGGGGATCCAATGCCGCACAAGGTTCATCTAAAAGAAATATTTTTGCTGGGGACATAAGAGTTTTTGCTAATAGAGCTCTTTGTTGCTGTCCACCTGAAAGAGAATCGAGTCTTCTATTAGCCAAATTAGCAATGCCTACTCTTTGCATTGTCGCCTCCAATTCACAACATTTATTAATCCAAGAATTAGGATAAGCTAGAAGAGCCTTGATTTGAAAGGGGTTATTACTTCTTGATTTTGAATACTTTATTTGACCAAGAGATACTAATTTTTCAACTGTAATTGGAAACTTCCAATTCATAGAACTTCTTTGAGGCATAAGTGCCACAAGGGATCTAGATCTATATAAATTTTCACCGTCAATTTTTATTTCGCCTTTATCTGGAGTATTTTGTCCTTGCAATATCCTCAAAAGAGTTGATTTACCGGCGCCATTTGGACCTACTAGCGCCGTTAGAGTTCCAGGTTTAATCTCAACCGATACCTTATTTAAAGCCGGCTTACTTTTTCTTGTGTATGCAAAGGTTAAATTTTCAGCAACTAAAGTAGCCATTAATTAATCTTCATGAAAAAAGTCACTGTATAAGCTTACCAATAATACAAGCTGAGTATTATTTTCATAACATTAGATACCTTATTCTTGTCAGGTGTAATGAAAATGATTATCATTTTTAAGTATTTAATAATTTTTTATGTCAATTTTTAAAAGACTCATAACAAATAAAACAGTTTCAAGTAAGTCAATTATTAAAAATTCCGTGATCGCTGGAACGATAATATTTTCTGGTTTTGGACAGGATGTTATGGCCAAAGGAAAGTCATATGTAGCAGTTGAACCACTAGTTTGTGATTTAGTTAAATCAATTGCATTACCTTCTGACGAAGTTACATGTCTAGTAGATAGAAAACAGGATGTTCATGATTTAAAGATCAATCCAAGACAAGCTCAATTACTAAATAGCGCAGACAAAGTATTCACTCTTGGCAAAGAAATGACTCCAAGTATGAGAAATTGGGAAAGTAAAAAGAATACTGTTGTTGTAGGTGTTAGTGCAATAGACGTAGATGATCATTCTGATCATGGAGGTCACGATGATCATTCTGACCATGGTGGAAATGATGATCATGCTGAACTTTCAGCTAAGGTAGATGATCATTCTGATCATGGAGATCACGATGATCACTCAGACCATGGTGGACATGATGATCATGCTGAAGGTGCTTTTGAATGGGCAGGTAAATTCCAACTTTCTAAGGGTTCCTACAAATGGTCATTTGAGAAAGTTGATGGCGAATATGCAGATCCTGCAATGAAGATGGTTATTCTCAAATCTAATGATATAGAAGGATCTGAAGATATGGCTAAAGAATTATTAGGATCTAAAGACTCAATAAGCAGAAAAAATAATGAGACTTTGATCGCAAGTAATAAAGCTTTTATTCTTAACTTTGATCAAAGAAAAGAAAGCACTGTTTTTAACGTGGATATCAAAGAAGATGGTCCATATATATTTTTTACTGAACATATGCCTTTTGAGTTTGAAGCAACTCAACACTTTTTTAAAGACGTTTCAAATACTGATGTCGAACCAATAGCACAAGTACCAGACGAAGGAGAGGGGCATCATCACCATCATGACCATGGAGGTCTAGATCCACATATATGGCATGATCCTCATAACATCATAAAAATGGGAGATGTTATAAGTAAAAACTTAAAGAAAGATATTTCAGTTTTTAATAGAGGAGACAGAAAACTAGTTAATGAAAGATTCGAAAAAGCTGATTCGCTCTTAGAAGGCTTAGATAGTTGGATCGTCGAACAAGTAAGCTCTATTCCTGAGGAAAACAGAGTAATTGTCTCTAAACACAAAGCAATGGAATACTACGGTGATGCTTTTGGTTTTGAGACTATTAGTTTACTTGACTTTCTTGGAGATTCCTCAAGCTTAAGGCCAGAGAACATAAGTTCTACTTTGAAAATGTTAGATGAAGAGAAAGTTCAGGCAATATTTCCTGAACAAATTCCAGCATCTAAGTTATTAAGAAACTTAAGTAGACAAAGTTCAGTTCCTTTAGCTTCTAATCAAATATTCGTTGATGGATTGATGATGGACGGGAATACGGTTTCAGTAGCTGTTCACAACACTTGCACGATTGTTGATTCATTAGGAGGCAGTTGTGATAAAGAATCTGGCTCCAATCTTGAGTCTGAATGGTACAAACTTTCAGATTAAATTTTTCTAATAAAAACGGTTTTCATTTCCTATTGTTCCTATTATTAAACTATTATTTGTTTAGTAAAAATCAGTAAATGAGCATCAAAGATAAGGTTCCCGTAACAATCCTCACTGGATTCCTTGGTTCAGGGAAAACGACTCTTCTTAATAGAATATTAAGTGAAGAGCATGGCAAAAGAATAGCTGTAATTGAGAATGAATACGGAGAAGTAGGTATAGATCAAGGGCTCGTAATTAATGCCGATGAAGAAGTATTTGAGATGTCAAATGGGTGCATTTGTTGTACAGTCCGCGGAGATTTAATAAGAGTCCTTGGCAACCTTATGAAAAGAAGAGATAAGTTTGACTATGTTTTAGTAGAAACCACAGGATTAGCAGATCCAGGCCCAGTTGCTCAGACTTTTTTCATGGATGAAGAAATTAGCTCCGAATTTACTCTCGATGGAATTGTGACTTTAGTTGATGCTGCACATATTGATCAGCAATTAGGAAGAAGTGATGAAAGTTCAGAACAAGTTGCATTTGCAGATGTTCTTGTCCTAAATAAAACTGATTTAGTCTCTGATGATGCTCTAGATACTCTTGAATCGAGATTGAGAGATATGAACCGAATGACTCGAATCATTCGAGCTGAGAATGCTCAAGTACCCATTGAAACAGTCCTAAATTTAAGTGCATTTGATCTCGATCAGATTCTTAAACGCAGACCAACATTTCTTGAACCAGAATATCCTTTTGAATGGACAGGTGTTTACGACCTTGCTGCAGGTAAATATGAATTAATGCTAGAAGAAGGTCCCGATCCAGAAATGTCATTAGTAGCTTTCGCTAATCAAGGTGAGAGTGAAGAAGAACTTAAAGATGGTGCTGAATCCTCCGTAAGACTTTATGCAGAAAATGCTAAAAGCTTAGAACCTGGGAATATCATTCCATTTGGAGAACATATAAATCTTAAATTGGAGGATAAAGGAAATAAATCATTCATTTTAAACATCGAAAAGGAATCAAAGATAGGTTTATATACACAGCACACTGCTGAAGAATTCAATATGAAAGTCATTAAAAGTGAAGACAATAATCCAAAAGAGATTCCATATAATACTGAAAGATTCTGGCAAGCTGAGCACGAACACGACGATGAAGTAACTTCAATTGCAATTGAACGATTTGGAGATGTTGATCCAGAAAAACTTAATACTTGGTTGGGCAGACTTCTTTCTGAAAAAGGGGTGGATATATTCAGAACAAAAGGTTTCATTAGCTACTCAGGAAACCCACAGAGAATAGTTTTCCAAGGGGTACATATGTTATTTACAGCACAACCTGATAAAGAATGGGGTAACGAACCTCGTAGAAACCAACTTGTTTTTATAGGTAGGAATTTGGACGAGAAAGAGATGCAAGAAGGTTTTGAAAAATGCCTGATATAGAACCATTTAGCCCAAGAGGTATGTTCCACGAAGGATGGACAGCTGAAGTTAATGATTATGCCATAGTTTGTGGTTGGGCTATTAAAGGAAACTTATTTATTGTTGGGGATGTAGCAGGGGGTATTTTTGCCTTTGAAGGAGATACTGGTAAAATTATTTGGAAAAAAGAAAATACACATTCTGGTGGTCTACTAGCAATGTCCATTCATCCAGAAGGAGAGATTTTTGCAACTTCCGGTCAAGATGGAAATATTCAAATATATAATTGCCACGAAGGTAAAGTAATTAAAACTCTCGATCTTGGCAAGTCTTGGGTAGAGCATCTTAAGTGGTCAAATGATGGCTTATTTCTTGCAGTAGCTTCTTCAAAAAAAGTATATGTTTTTAATGAAATTGGTGAAAAAAAATGGGTCTCAGATGATCATCCAAGCACAGTGAGTGCAATAAAATGGTCAAATAATAATGAGCTAGCTACAGCCTGCTACGGGAGAGTAACATTCTTTGACATCGTAAATAATAAAACGAATCAAAAACTCGAGTGGCAAGGATCATTAGTCTCAATGGAATTAAGTCCTGATGGTGATATAGTCGCCTGCGGGAGTCAAGACAATTCAGTTCATTTTTGGAGAAGATCAACCGGAATGGATGCTGAAATGACAGGATACCCAGGAAAACCTAGTCATCTTTCCTTTGATGATAGTGGAAAATTATTGGCAACTAGTGGTAGCGAGAGAATTACAGTATGGAGCTTTATAGGTGACGGTCCCGAGGGAACTATGCCAGGAGAGCTATGGCACCATAGCGAACCTATTTCTAGCCTTGCCTTTTCAAATAAAGGCATGCTTGTAGCTTCCGGATCTAGAGATGGTTCTGTTGTCGCCAGTTTTCTAAAAAAAGACGGTAATGGTGACCCAGTTGGGGCTGCATTCGCAGGCGATTTAGTGGGTGCACTTTCGTGGAGTCCTGATGATTGTGCACTAGCTGCAGTTAACGCAAAAGGTGTTGTAAATGTATGGAAATTTAAAGTTCGTACTAATAATTTTTGAGGGAATTTAAGCAGAAAAATAAAAATCATGCAAACTACCAATAGTTTGCTTTTAAGTGTCTTTCCATACAAATGACCTCACAGTCATTATCTATCCCTTTCGGGTGAATATCGCAATATGAGAGACATTGAAAATATTCGTCTATAGGATTAGATTTATCAGTTTTACTCACTTCTTTAGAATGATTCATAAAAGATTTCCTCAATTATTAAAATTAAGATAGTCGAATTAAATACCAAAAGAAATAAGCAAAACTTACTAAAAATATCTCAAAAAAAACAACAATTGATTACTACTCTCGGACATTTTTAAATAAAAAGCAATGCGTATAAAAACGGATTGTCTTTTGAGAAATATTTTCCTAATTTTATATTGTTGAGTTCTAGGAGGTCTTTCAAAATGATCGATAGCCTGCCTGAAATTTCGTAATAAACCGAACTAATTTAATTAACTGCTCCAATTATTTTTTATTAATGTCTAAGCTTCCTTCTTCTGCATCGTTTAGGTGCCCTTTAAGAAACAAGCTTAATTCTAGAGTTTTTGCCCCAGTTAAAGACAATTAGTTAATTTTGGTGAGCATTAGCTTAATAGAAGTTAGCAACAAGGATCCCTGATTTAGGTGCGTTATTAACTTCAGCAAAAAATATAAGTAATTGATAAAAGAGGGCTTAAATAAGCCTTCTTTTTTTTTAATAAGATGACTTTCTTCTATTTTTATAGATAATTATTAAAACAATAACATTTAAAAATGGTTCGATATTATTGCCCATATTGCAATCCTAAATATCAATTTCAAAAACAAACCTCAAAAGGTACTTTAATTTGTGGCTTGTGCGGAGAGGATCTTATAAAAAAACCATTTATTAGGTTGAACCAGATAATTGCTTTAGTTGCTGCGTCATCATTACTTCTACCATTAATATATACTTTTATTTTTTTAATTAAAAATCAAATAAATCCTCCTAATAAAAATTATCAAGCAAATAGTACTTTAGTGATAATAATCAAAGAAACAATTTCATAAAACAATTTAAAAAATCTCGAAAGGTCAACCTCTGCATAGTGATTTATTTAAACAAGAATTTTTACTCTCAATATTTATATGATCATCAACATTTTTTAATTTGTTTTTATTATTTATTACTTTAACTTTTTGCCCACAATGTTCTTTGCAACCACCATTAATTAAATTATGTGCATATAGATTGGAAATATTCGTAAGTAGTAAAAGAGAAATGATTTTATAAATTTGATAAAAATCAGACTTCATTTTTAATATCATTTCCCTTGAACTAGTAAATAAATAATATCAATTAATTCCAAGGAGTGTTTATAAGTCCCCAAATATCGAAGAAGAAAAATAAAACTGCAATAACAACAAGATCCCATGCTCTTTCCCTAAAAGCCCAAGGCGCAATAAAAACTTCTCCAAGTCCGTGAAGAGCCGCCCCTACTGGTAGATGATCAAGAACCAGCAAACTGTGAGAGAGTATAAAAAGAAAGCTTGCGAAATATCTAAAAAAAACAAATTGCCAATTACTAGAACTCATACTTTTTAGATTTTTAAGAAATATACTTCAATGATCAAAATAATGAAATAGAACGAGTAAAGAGATATTATTTTTGGTAGCCATAAATACGAATAAAGATTTGCAGCTAAAGTAAAAATTATTAAACGATGAAATATATGTTTTCAAGTTATCTTCCTAAAAATAGTTTTGATGAATATTTCAAAGATAATGTTAATTCTGCTAGAGAAATATTAAATCCACTTCTGACCTCTTTAGATAATATGGGTCTTGAAGAATTAAACAGGAATCATTCTGCAGCAAAAAAGTTATTGCTAAGACATGGCGCAACTTTTAGATTAAACGATACTGGTTTAAAAGGTACTGAGAGAATATTACCTTTTGATCCACTTCCTAGAATAATTAGTAAAGATGATTGGGTAATATTAGAAAAAGGCCTAAAACAAAGGCTTGAGGCAATTGATTTATTTTTAGATGATATATATAACTCTCAAAATATAATTAATGACGGAATAATTCCAAGAGAGTTAATAGAGAGTTCAGAGGGTTTTAGACCTCAAATGATAGGCTTCAAACCTCCATTAAATAAATGGTGTCAAATTTCAGGACTTGATCTTATAAGAGATAGAAGTGGAGATTGGCATGTTTTAGAAGATAATTTAAGGTGTCCTTCTGGGGTTGCTTACTTTCTAGAAAATAGATTAGTTATGAAAAATATCTTTCCTAATCTTTTCTCTGGAAGAATAGTAAAACCAATTGATGAATATCCATCATATCTTTTAAAAACTCTTCAAGAACTTGCTGTTTGGACAGACACTCCCAAAATAGTTCTATTAACTCCAGGAATTTTTAATAGTGCGTATTTTGAACATAGTTATTTAGCTCAAGAAATGGGCATCCAACTAGTACAAGGTCATGACTTAGTTTGTAATGATGATTATGTATATTTAAAAACTACCTCTGGATTAAAAAGAGTAGATGTCATTTATAGGCGAATTGATGATGATTTCTTAGATCCTCTTAGTTTTAGAAAAGATTCCTGTCTTGGTGTAAGAGGATTGCTTGATGTATTCAAGGCAGGTCATGTTGCTTTAGCAAATGCCCCTGGGACTGGAATAGCAGATGACAAAATGATTTATTCTTTTGTTCCAAAAATGATTAAATATTATCTTGATGAAGAAATGATTATTAAAAATGTAGAAACATATATTTGTCATTACCAAAAAGATCGAGAATATGTTCTAGAAAATTTATCAAAACTTGTTGTTAAGTCTGTCGCTGAAGCAGGGGGTTATGGAATGTTAATTGGGCCTCACTCAACAACCACTGAAATACAAGAATTTGCTAATAAAATTAGAAAAAATCCTAGAAATTTTATCGCTCAACCAACATTAGAATTATCTACTGTACCTTCCTTATGCGATGGTGAGCTATATCCATGTCATGTTGATTTAAGACCATACATATTAAGAGGAAAAGATTCATGGGTGAGCCCAGGTGGGCTAACAAGGGTAGCCTTAAAAAAGGGATCCTTAGTCGTAAACTCTTCTCAAGGAGGAGGATGCAAAGATACATGGGTCGTAGGCAAATAATATGCTTTTAAGTCGTGTAGCAGAATCTCTTTATTGGATCAATCGTTATTTAGAACGTGCAGAAAATATATCTCGTTTCGTGGAAGTAAGTGAAGCAATGTCATTAGATTGTCCACCAGGAAGCGCAGAACCTTGGCTCCCATTAATTGAGGCTTCAAGTGATAGAGAATCTTTTGATAAAAGATTTCCAGAGAAAAAACCTGATGACGTTATTAATTTCTTAATAAGAGATCGTTTAAATCCAAACAGCATAATTTCTTGCATTCAAATGGCAAGAGAAAATGCACGACAAATAAGGGACGTGTTGACCACGGAAATGTGGGAGCAGATTAATATCTTATATTGGAATATGCAAGAAGGAGAGGCAATATGGAATAAACCAAGACAAGAACAATTAAGTGAAATAAGAAGGGAATGTCAGCTCTTTTATGGAATTACAGATGCGACTCTAAGTAAAGACCTTGCTTGGAGATTTAGCATACTTGGAAGATTGATTGAAAGAGCTGACAAAACGTCCAGAATTTTAGATGTTAAATATTACTTACTTCTTCCCAGCTTGGATGAACTTGGAGGTGTTCTAGATGAGTTGCAATGGATTGCTCTTTTACGCTCAGCTGGAGCTTATCAAATGTTTAGGAAAGCGGAGCAAAATTCTATAAGGCCTAATTCAGTTGCAAGATTCCTTTTACTTGATCCAATTTTTCCAAGATCTGTAAGATACTGTCTTGATGGGATAAGCAATACTCTTAAGATGATAGATACCTCACCTCCTCCTGAAAATCCTTCAGAATTAGAATGCATGAGAGGTTTGCTTAAAGCAAAGTGGAGTTATATCAGAATTGAAGATATAATTAATGATGGTTTACATGAGGCAATCGATTCATTGCAAATTGATTTAAATAAACTAAATGATCTCATTCAAGAAAAATATTTTATTAATTAAGAATTTTATTAATGAGAATTAAATACATTCACAAACTTGAATATAAATATGAAGACCCTGTTCAATTAGGCGAGCATAGATTGTGTATAAAGCCAAGGTCAAATGGATTCCAAAAGTTGAAGAATTTTGAGTTAAAAATAACCCCAGAACCAGAAATTATTTATCCATTACTTGCTGCAAGTGGCGAAGAGATTAATCGAATTAGATTCAACGGATTAACAGATAATTTAATTATTGAATCAATTAGCGAAGTTGAGACCATCAAACATCCAAATATTATTGACGGGGTAAAAAATAGAGATCTAACATTACCTTTTTGTAAAAGCATTATTAACAGAGATTTACAAGGGGCATTAGAGGGATGGATGCCAAATGGACAACACGATCCCTCTGCCGTTGAACTTGCCCAAGAAGCATTAGCAGGAAGTTTTAATAACGCATTATCATTCATCTATCAATTAATAGAGATTATTCAAGATCGGGTTAAATATACAAAAAGACATTCAGGTCCTGCATGGCCAGCGAGCAGAACACTTAAAGAACGTATAGGTTCATGCAGAGATTTAGCAATGCTTATGGTTGAATCTTGTAGGTCTATTGGTATCCCAAGCAGGTTTGTAAGTGGCTATCATTTTGAAGATCCGTTACCCTCTGAGTTGGATTTACACGCTTGGGCTGAGTTATATATTCCAGGTGCTGGTTGGAGAGGTTTTGATCCAAGCGGAAAGGGATTAATTGACGAAAGATATTTAACATTGGTATCTTCTTCCAAATCAAATTTAACTTCTGTAATTACTGGCAACTTTGTAGGAAAAAATAATTTAGAAAATACTCTATCCTGGGAAATCAAACCTATTGAAATAAAATAAAACTTTAAACATATATTTTTATCTAACCCACTAAAAATAATAAAGAGAGATAAATGAAAATATGTTTCTTATTTAGTATTCATTGATACGTTCTTAGAGAAATATATCTGTTTTCATTTGTTTAATCTTAAAAGAAAATTGAACTCAAGCTTAGAAATTCCAGTTATCAAATCTAACAAATCAAAAATGTTTGAATTGATAAGCTATGAAAAATTTCGCGATACAAAAGATGTTAGATTTTTTGATATTAGTATTAATGAATCAAATTATAGAGATCTAGTTATTCACAGCGGTCCTGCAGTTAGTCCCCCAAATGAAGAGGAATTTAATAATTGGCAATTTTACATACATCACAATCAAGAAGATAATCTATTAGCTATCTCTGGGGGTAGAACATTTTTTCTTGTTAATTTTGGGTGGGATTATCCTTTTTATAAAGTCAGATTAGAATCATGCGGATATATTCTAAAGATACCTAGAGGAACTTTTCATAGATCAGTATCTGACGAAAACGGTTCCATAGTTTTAAATCAAGCCATTAGAGATAAAGGCGGTACAGTTGAATCTGAATTTAAGGTTACTAATAGCAAAGATAACAAAAAACTTCTAGATTGTATAACTAATTTAGAGCCTAGATTTAAAATTTATAGTGTTAAATAATCTTAAAAAGGAGTTCCAAATTTATACATCAATTTTAAAAATTATCTAATTGTTATAAAATAAAATCATCCAAATTTTTTAATATGAAATTTTTTAGAATTTTAAAATATTTTTTATGCATAACTTTTTCTTTCTTAGTTTTATCCTCTCCAGTTTTTGCTGGGGCGAATGTTGCTGTTAAGGGAGAAGGAGATGAAGTCCCAAGTTATGTAAGATCTAATATTACAGGATTTGATTTCCACGGAGAGGATCTTCATTTGTCTTCTATAGCTGGGGCAGTTGCGAGAGACGCAGATTTTAGTGATGTTGATTTACATGGGACTACATTAACACTATCTGATTTAAAAGGTTCTAATTTAAATGGAATCGACCTGACCGATACTCTTTCTGATCGAGTTAATTTCCAAAAAACAGATCTTAGAAATGCTGTTTTAATAAATATGATCGCATCAGGCAGCAGTTTTGCAGGGGCTCAAATAGAAGGAGCAGATTTTTCTTACGCCATTCTTGACAGCGAAGACCAAAGAAATCTTTGTGAAATTGCTGATGGGATCAATCCAAAAACAGGAGTTTCAACAAGAGAAAGTCTTGAGTGTAGTTAGAAATTAAAACTATAAATAAACTTTCTTGCCGTTTTTAATTTTATAAATTCTTTTTTCATCGTCTTGAAATATCATTTCACCATTTAATTTAGATTTATTGAATTTTGAAAGCCTTGCTCTATGTATATTTGATTTTCTATTTATATTATCTTCGTTATCGTAGATCCCAATAAAGATATTTATATTTGGGTTTGAAAAAGTTTTTTCTTCCTCTCTTAAAAAAATTCTTTCAATATTTGTTTCTGTGCTCTGCAGTTTATTTTTAAATTTATTTAATTTTTCGTTCTTTGTTTTTTTATGATTAATTTTTATAAAAAGCAAAAAAATAATTCCAAAAATTAAAAAAACTAAAAATTTTATCATTCCTATTTAATTTTTATTTTTATATCTACACCTAAGTTACTTTTAGTAGTTAATATTTCTTTTTTTAAGATTCCATAAGTAAAAATTCTAGATAAAGTTTTCAAAGATTTAAAAACTAAAAAAACAGTAAACAAAAAGAAAACTATAAGGTTTTCTACCAGAATATTTTTATTTTTATTTGATTTACTCATTAATCTCATAAATCACTTATTTTTCATCATTTTCTGCATATGGGCCAAAAAATTCACTAGATTCTCTTCCTATTATTTTAGCAAGATTTAAGCTTTTATCTATACCCCAATTAGATGCCATTCCATAAAGAATACCGGCAGCGAAAGAGTCGCCACATCCATAAGAATCAACCTTTCGTTTTTTGTTTTTAAGAGCCTTATATCTTCCTCCTGGAAATATTATGCCCCCCTTCTCCCCCTCAGTTTTAATAGTGTATTTGGGCTTTACCAATAATTCAGAAAAAGAAAACTCTTCGCCAGGATCAAGATTACTGCCTATTAATCCATCCAGATTAACATTCGATTTATTAATAGTATTTATTCCCACTCTTGGAGTTGTACAAAGTATTGGAGCTGATCTAGCCATTTTAAAAATCTCCGCATCAGATGCAGTTATAAATATTCCGTCCATTTTTTTTAAAATGCTCCAGTCTAAGTTGTCTTTATAATTTGGAGCTAACCTTTCTCCAATAACTGTTATTGCTCTCTCCCCTTGAGAGTCAATCATACTAAACCCTCTTCTAGTAGGTTTGTCACGCCATGCCACATGTAACTTTATTCCCATATTTGAAAGAATTTTGAAGCATCTATCTCCATAATCATCATTACCTAAAGCTGTAAAAAAATGAATTTGATTTAAAGTTAATTCAGAAAGTGTTTTCGCAATAATAGATCCTCCACCAGCTGGATATTCAAGGGAATTTTCAGAATGAGAAATGACTCCAGATTTTGGTAATTGATCCACCTTTAAGAAATTTATCCACTCAACGTGACCAACAACAGCAAAATTTAAATTTCCTTTTTTAAATTTATGATCTTCAAGTTTATTATTTTTTTCAACAGCCATAAGCTTTTAAATACTATTATTAAAAGAAATATTTTTGACAAGTGAATTCATTTAACATTTTAAAAGATAATAAACAGATACTATCTTATCTTTACCTTTTTCTATCAATTTTAGGTGCTGTCCTTCCAATGATGGCAAATCTCGAATTTGCTAGAGAATATGGAAATAGTTTTGATATCAATAACTTCATTTCCTTAGCAAATGCCAACCCTGCAGCTCAGTCAATTTCGAGAGACTTGTTAGTAGGTGCAAGTGCTATTTTTATATGGATAGTAAATGAATCAAAAAAATTGAATATTAAGAATATGTGGATTGTTTACATTGGAACTTTTCTTATTGCATTTGCATTCTCTGCACCTTTTTTCTTATTTTTAAGAGAGAGAAGAATTATTGAATTAGAAAAAATTAATTAAAATAATCTCTTAAATAGAATTGCAAATACAATAAAGCAACAACATGAGATAGAAAGCCAGATTATTGAAGCATAACCAAATAGGTCTAATATTCGTCCCGAAATAAATGGTCCAAGAAAATAACCCATAGCGAAACACTGAGACAATAGTGCAAGTGCAAAACCTTTTTTATTTGAAGGAGCTATCCTAAAAACAACATCAGTTGATGTTGGAAGAAATGAAGCAGTCCCTAAACTAACTAATATCAATGAAAAAGTAATAAAATAAAAAGCTGGGATATTTAAATAACTAGAAATAAATAATAAAAATGAAGCGAAAGAGAAATTCATTAAACTAAATTTCAATCCAAATAATCTTCCTTTCTTTGATATCCAAGAACCGATAGGCCATTGTAAAAACAACAACAAAATTAACTGAATAGAAATTATAAGACTAGTAATTTCTTTACTTAGTGCATTCCTATATACTCCACCTTTAACAAGATCCAAAGGTAAAGTTACTTGAATCAAAGCTAAAGAAGTAGTTATCAATAAAATAGATAAAATTATTATTGTGGAATTTTTATTCCATTTCAATTGTCCTTGATCAACTGGATTAATTAATTGTTTTTGGGAATTTCCTAGGTTTCTTTTGATAGAAGAACTATTTCTTGATATAAAAAATGTAATAACTAACATACAAAATATATCATTAATAAAAATTGATTTGGAATACAAAAAGTTCGTCATAAACCCCCCTAAGAATACCCCTAGAAATATTCCTAAAGCCTCCGAACTTCTAACAAGAGCATAAGCTTTTCGCGTGTCGATTGGATGGCAAAAATAAGGCACCCCGAATTCTGCGGCAGGCCAATATATACCTGCAGCCGCCCCAACAAATGATTGTCCGATTATGTAAAAAAAAGTATCTCTTGAAAAAATTAGGCATAAGCTACCAGCAATACTTAGTATTGATGAAGCTATTAGTGGAAATTGTATTCCACCTATTTTATTTAGATAATTACCTGTGAAGATTCTCGTTATGGTACCTATTATTGCGGATATGGTAAACCCCAAGCCAATATCTGTTGCTGATAAGCCAATGTTATTAAAAATGAGTGATGTTAAATAAATAACACCTCCTGCACCAAATGCAGCGTAAAATCTTATCTTGGTTATTAACCTCAAATGATATGGAAATTGAATCCACCAATTTTTGCTAATTTGAAAACTATTTGGACCGATCACAAGTGAAAAACTTTTTTATAATTTATTTAGGTATTTGTGGTTTATTTTTTAATCATGGTTCAAAGGCTGCAGAAAAAATAAATATTAAGTTTGAGGAGATGAACATACCTCTCACTATAGAACAATTATCAAACTTAGAAAAATTAAACGAAGATTCAACGGAATTAATAGATTGGTTAAAAAAAAATGGATTAATAAGAGTTTTTGAATTATCAAAATTCTTAGAATTTCCAGTTTTCAAGGAAGAAGGATTAAATAGAGAAGTATTGAGAAGTTGGATAGGGCGTAAAATTCTTACAGAATTAAGCAAAACTATTACAGTTCCAAATGACAATAATGGAACTGAAATTTATAACACTATAGAAAATTTATTAGATGAAAAAAAAGAAGTTTCAACTTTAGACATCATAAAGTCATTACCTTCAGAAGTAATTTCACTAGATATTGATAATCTATTTTTAATAATTTCATCTTGGAAAAATGAATTAGCAATGCAACAAGATCTTATATCGAAATTAAATAATCTTGAAAGAACGAAACAAAATCCCTTTAAAAATACTGAAAAAGAATCAACTCAAGATCTAATAAAGATTGATAAAAAAATTTATGCTCCTCACCGTGTAAAATCTTTTGAAATTGAAATATGGAAAAGCAATAAAACAAATTATGATAAAGAACTGATAATTTTTATGCCCGGACTTGGAGGCGACATTAATAATTTCAGATGGATAGGCAACGAATTGGCTAAAAGGGGTTGGCCAATAGCATTCATAGATCATAGAGGGAGTAATTTAGAATCCTTCATAGAAGTACTCGACGGAAAAGAAGCAATTCCAGGAAGTGCAGACTTTTTCTTATATAGAATCAAAGATTTAGATGCTGTGTTAAAAGCCCATAGGAATGGGGAATTTGGATTATCTAATGATTCTTATATCTTAATGGGTCATTCACTTGGAGCTTTAATAGCACTTTTATATGAGGGCAATAAGCCTACTGACAAATTTGAGGAAAGATGTGATTATGCATTCAAAGACTTTGCATTAACAAATTTATCTAAATTACTTCAATGTCAATTAAGTGAAATCACATTTCCTAAGAAAAATAACTCAAATAAGGCTACTGCGATAATAGGCTTTAATCCATTTGGTAGTTTATTATGGCCAAAAGAAAGTAGTTCAGGAATTATAGTACCAACTCTCCTTATAGGTGGCACATATGACCTTATTACACCACTAATGAATGAACAGTTTAAAGTTTTTTCTGCTTTAAATAATCCATTAAATAGATTTCTAATTATTGAAGGTGCAAGTCATTTCTCTCCAATCAGAATAAAAAATAATTATCTAGAGAATAATGATGTCTTCAAAATAAGTGAATCTTTTATTGGTTCAAATCCAATTTTAGTACAAGATTTATCTTCGAAATTTATAGTTGAATTTATAAAAAATATTAAGAACCAAGAGATCCCGAGTGTAATCAAAAACCAAAGAGAAATGAGACTTAATTTCCATGTTTTAGATCTTAAAACTATAAAAGAAGTTTCAAAAAATTAGTACTCTATTCTTGGATCTAAATAGGCAATTAATATATCTACAAAGAGATTCAAAGAAACTATAAGCATAGAGGTAAAAATTACAATACCTTGAACCAAGGTATAGTCCCTCTGAGAAATTGCTTCATGTAATCTTAAAGCAATACCTGGCCATGAAAAAGTTACTTCAAACAATAGGGCGCCTCCTGCTAACGAAGCAATTGTCAAACCAGAAATAGTGACAATTGGCAATAGAGCATTAGGTAAAGCATGGTTAAAAAAAATTTTTTTTCTCGATATTCCTCTACATATAGCAGCATTTACATAATCACTTTTTAAAGTCTTATCCAAATTCAACCTTAATGACCTGCTGAATATACCACTTAATAGAAAGCCCAGGGTAATCGAGGGAAGTGCAAGATGATAAAGGGAATCTTTTAAAGCAATAATATTATTTGAAAGAATACTATCTAAAACTAGAAAACCTGTAATTTGAGGTTGTGGCTGAAAGATTGGGAATCTACCCCCTATTGGGGAAATATTAAAATATACAGAAAATAATAATTGAGCTAACATTGCTCCCCAAAAAGGAGGAATTGCATATGTAGCAATACCAAATACTCTCACAATATAATCAGTCTTTTTCCTTCTATTTCTTAACCCAAGTAATCCCAATGGGAATCCAATTAGCATTGCGCTTAATATTGAAAAGAAGCCTAGCTCAAGACTTGCAGGCAATGACTTAAGAATGATATTAAGCACTGGCTCTTGATTACTAAGAGATTGGCCAAAATCTAAGTGCAAAATATTGTTAATGTAGGAAAAATATTGATTTATTAAAGATTCATTTAGCCCCAATTTATTTCTTAGAATTTCCCTAGAAACTTCATTAGCTCCAGATCCAAGAATGGCATCAACAGGATCACCAGGTGCAACTCTCAATAAAATAAATACTAATGAAGAAATTATCCATAACATTATTGGTATTAATGTAATTTTTAATAAGGAATAATTAAATAGTTTATTTAAATTTCTACTCATCAATTAACTTAAGATCACTCAATGAAATTATTCCTGCACCATTAAAAATAGGTTTTGATATTTTATTTTGAGACCATGCTTTTTGAGAGGATATCCAAATAGGAATGTAAGGGATTGAATTAGATGCTATTTTTTCAATTTCAACAAGTTTATCTAGTCTTTTATTTCCACTTATTTTTTCACTCTCAAGAAACAAACTCTCCACTTTATTAGATCCCCAAAAACTCCCGCTGTAAACGGATTCTCCTTTTTTACATATCCCATCGACTATTTCATTACAACTTAGAAGTGGCGTAAGATAGGCTTCTGGATCTGAATAAGCTCCAGTCCAATCTAGGATGACTGCTGTATAAATTCCCAAACTTAGATTCTTATAAACTGTTGTAGATTCAACTCCGTTGAGTTCAATATCAATACAATCTTTCAAAGAATTTTTTATTTCTTCCTGCCATGTAAGGGCAATTAGTTTATCCGCTGGGACATTCGATCTATAAGTGAGCGGGATTTTAAGTATGTTTCCATTACAATAATTTTCTTTTTGAAATAACTTTCTCGCTTCTAAATAATCATATTCAGGCCAAAGATCTAGATTATCTTTTTTTAATATCGGAGGAATAATTGATCTAGACGGGTTCCTCAAACCATAACTTACTTTTTCACTAATCAATTTTCTATTAAGACTTTTTGCTAAAGCCAATCTTAAATTAAGATTACTTAAAGGATAAGAACTAGTTTTAAGGCTTATAAAACTTAATTCGGTAAAAGGACTATTACCTTCTTTAAACTTGTTATTTTTACTTAAATTCTTTAAGCTATTTCTCTGACTATCATCAATTGAGTTTGATAAGAGTACGTCAATTTGTTTACTTTTTAAAGCTCCAAAAAGAGAAGATGAATTTGAATATCCCACAAAATTAATGCCATTATTTAAGGGCTTTTCACCCCAATAATTTAAATTTGGATCAATTAATTGCACTTCATTAGAAAAACTGGTTAGGACATACTTACCGGTACCAACGAATTTTTCATTTAGAAACTTATCAGAATATTCTTTATAAAATGTAGGAGATATTGGTGTTAAATTAACTGATGTAAGTAAACCATTTAAGGAACTTGATGGTTTATTTAAATTTATTATTACTGAATATTCACTTGGAGTTTCTATTGATTTAATCTTATTTCCTAAAATATAATTCATGGTCCCAATTCTTTTGAATCTATCAAAAGTAAATTTTATTGCTTTTGAGTTAAATGAAGTTCCATCGTGAAAAAAAACTTTTTTTCTTAAATTGATAGTTATTTTAAGTCTATCCTTTGAAATAATTGGCATACCCGATGCCAATTCAGGTATTAATTCTCCTTTGGAATTTAATTCATACAATGTGTCTCCCAAAGAACTTATTAGTTGAATTGCTTTAAGAGTATTAGCTCTTGCTGGATCTAAAGATTCAATTTTCCCAGAACTTGCTACTATGATTTTCTTAGATATTCTTTTTGAGCCACAAGAGTTCTGTAACAAAGAAATTAAAATAATAAAAGTTGATAAAAGTACTTTTTTTTTCATATTGCTTAATTACTAAATTATTCTGAAGATTGATTTGGGCAAAAAATTTGCAAGATTATTTGACTTATTTCTAAAGCAAATGTTTTTCTAGAATTACAGGCAAAAGGCCATTCTCTTACCCAACAAATTTTTTTATCTATATTTATACCGATAACTTGGAAAGTCTTATTACTATTTTTAATTTTTACACAAGCACCTTTATAAAGATTTTTAGAAAAAATTAAATTATTATTTTCATTTTTATTGTCTAATAGTTTTGAAAGAATCATTAAAGTGCTAAAACCAAATACTTACTTTCTTCGGTTTAACAAGCTATGAGGATATTTGCAAATTATTTTTCTAAATACAACTTAATTGACTAGCAATAATTTTGACTTCACTTAGCGAATTTATTTCATCTTTAGATTTCTCAAAATTTCCATTATTCACCTCATGAGTAATAACAACAATTTCAGCTTTGTCCTCACTGGCATCTAGTTGAACGATTGATTCAATTGATACATTATTATTTCCAAAAATATCTCCAATCTTTCCTATTACGCCAGGACTATCAAGACAGATAATTCTAAGGTAATTTTTTTTATTTATTTGTGAAGATTCAATTATGTGACAGTTTCTCCAGAAATCAAAAGATAATAATGGATCGATTAAATTGTTATTTTTTACTGAGGCGGCATGCAGATTTAGTATATCTGATACTACTGATGAAGCAGTTGGGCCACTCCCAGCACCTGGGCCATACAACATTATTTCTCCAAGAGGATCAGCCTCTATCAATAAGGCGTTGTTAACTCCCTTAACTGTGGCTAATGGATGAGATTTTGGAATCAAAGAAGGGCCTACCCAAATATTCAAACCAAGTGAATCTTTATTATTAATTTGTTGTCTTTCGGAGAGAGCCAAAAGTTTTATTTCAAATCCTAATTTATTGGCATATTCGATATCCTTAAGATTAATTTTACTAATGCCCTCAGAATTTATCTTGTCTCTTTTTATTTTCCCTCCAAATGCGAGTTCACTAAGAATTGAAATCTTATCAGCAGCATCATGTCCTTCAACATCTGCCGTTGGATCGAATTCTGCATATCCAAGGCTTTGGGCCAATTTTAAGGTCTCCTTATAATCCGCTTTTTCATTTGTCATCTTTGAAAGAATAAAATTTGTTGTGCCGTTTATTATCCCTAGCATTTTTATTATGCTGTTACTTTTTAATGATCTTTTTAAGGGTTCAATTATAGGAATCCCCCCGCAAACTGCTGCCTCTGACAAGATATAAACTCCCTCTTTACTAGCAGTTTCATATATTTCTTCTCCATATCTTGCAATGACTGCTTTATTTGCTGTAACAACAGATTTACCGGATTTTAATGACTGCAGAATAATATCTTTTGCTAAATCAACCCCACCCATTACTTCAACAATTACATCTATGGAGGGGTCATTAATTAATTCAAATGGATCATCTGTTAATAAATTATTATCTAGCTCGATATCCCTTTTTTTACTAAGATCTTTAACTGCTATTTTTGCAATTTCTATTTCTTTTAGAATTGGATGTGAATCAACTTCAGAGCTTAATATTTTATAAATCCCTGAACCTACAGTTCCAAAACCTAGGATACCAATTTTGCATTTTCTCATTTTTTATTATTTTTTACTTTGAGTTTAATTTTATATTATTAGACCTACAAAAATTCAATTGCTTGAGACTGCATTTTCAATAATATGTTTAAGAAACCATTTGATCGTGAAGGAGTTAAGCTTGCTTTCAAACCAGTATCTTCTATAAATTTCTTATCTATTTCAACAACTTCATTTGGTGTTAACTCATTTAATCCACTAATTAGAAATGCCAACAAACCCTTTGTTATTAGAGCATCAGAATATCCTTCCCAAAATAATTTACCGGCTTTAATGGTTGCCTTAACAAAAACTTCTGAAACGCATCCCTTAACCTTATTTTCCTCAACAAGGATCCTACTATCTGGTTCTTTCAATTTTTTGCCTAACCACAAAATGTATTCATATTTTCTTTTTGGATCTTCTGATTTCTTCAACTTTTCAACTAATTTTGATAAGTTATTGTATTTTTCTTGATTTTCCATTTTTTAAAAAACTATTAATAACCCACTTGTAGATCTCTTATTATACAAATATTTCTTTTTCTGTGATGAAGCCTGATAAGGGAATATCCCATTCAGCTCTGGTTAATGGAATCGTACTTACACAATTTGAAGTTAATACTCCTATGCATGGAACATTCCTCCAATTTTTATCTCTCCTTAATTTATCAAAATAACCTCCTCCATAACCTAATCTTATTAAATTTTTATCTACTGAGAGACATGGAACAAGTATCATACTTATTTGCTTATGACTTAATGAAAAATAGTTATTTGGACTTAGTATCCCCTCAGAGTCTTTTGTAAGAGGTCTTTCATCCCATGGATAAAATAACAACTCTTTTTTTTCTTTACATCTGGGCAATGCTAAAGAAATTTTTTCCTTAAGACTTCTAATATCTACTTCATTTTTTAGAGGCCAATATATAGCTATGTAACCAATGTTTTTATATTCCTTAATAAATGAATCAACATACAATTTTACATTTTTTTCTACATTTTCTTTTTGATTAAGGGAAATCTCATCTCTAAGTTTTCTAAACCTATACCTCTCCAATTTCTTTCTTTCTAAGATAATCATATTGAATCTTCAGTTGAAGCCTTCTTCATTTAATTTTGTGAGTGCTATGGCCAATGCATCTGCCGAATCATCAGGTTTGGGGGGTTTTTTAAGTTCTAAGTTATACATTACAGCATCAAGAACTTCTTTCTTAGATGCTTTCCCAGACCCTGCAATAGTTAACTTTATTTGAGCAGGGGAATATTCACTAACATTAATTTTTTTAGAAGCCAATACCATCATAATTACGCCTCTAGCCTGTACCACACTAATAGTAGTACTTGACCTATAAAAGAAAAATTTTTCTACCGCCGCTACATTTGGATTCCAATGATTTATTAATTCATTAAGATCTTTGAATATCTCATAAAGTCTATCCTCTTCTTTTTTATCTTTACCTGTCTCAATAACACCACAATCTAATAATATCTTTTTTTCATTTTCTATTTCAATAATCCCATACCCAACTCTAGCTAATCCAGGGTCAATCCCAATTATTCTCACTGTAATTAAGCTTCTGCAGTTAATTGAAATTTTGAAAGATTTTCTTTTTCATCTAAATCAAATACTTTACAAAAAGCTTGAATAACTCTTTCGCCTGAATCAACTTGTTCTAGAGGATCTTTTCTTAATCTATGTCTTAAAGAACAAGAAATAACCCTCGCTATATCATCTTCTTGCACCTCAGTTCTGCCCTCAAAGGCTGCAATTGCCCTTGCCGATCGATTTGTAACAATATCTCCACGTAAACCATCAACATCTAATTCTCCACAGATTGCAGAAATATTCAATCTAAGGTCATCATCCATTTGAACAGAATTTAAAATTTCTTGAGCTTTAATTACCTTTTGTTGAAGTTCATCCTGCTGTTTCTCAACACTCAGTGAAAACTCATCAGGATTATCGTCAAAAGAAGTCCTTTGATCAACTACCTGAACTCTTAATTCAGCATCTCTTACTGTCTTGACCTCAACGCTCATTCCAAACCTATCTAATAGCTGAGGCCTTAATTCCCCTTCTTCCGGATTTCCTGAACCAATAAGAACAAACCTCGCTGGATGTCTAACTGAGACTCCTTCCCTTTCAACTGTATTCCAACCAGAAGCAGCTGAATCTAAAAGTACATCAACCAAATGATCATCAAGTAAATTCACTTCATCAACATATAGTAAACCCCTATTAGCTTTAGCCAATAAGCCAGGTTCAAAGGCCTTAACACCTTCACTCAAAGCTTTCTCTATATCTATAGTGCCACAAAGCCTGTCCTCAGTAGCGCCTAAAGGTAAATCAACCATAGGTACTTGTTTTTGAATAATCTCTAGATTTTCTCCTTGAACAATTTTTTCCAAAACTTCTTTACTCTGCAAATCAGGATCAATTAAAGAACTATTATATGGATCGTCTTTAACGACATCTATTGCAGGCAACAAATCAGCTAAAGCTCTAATTGTAGTGGACTTTCCAGTCCCTCTATCACCCATTATCATCACTCCTCCAATTCTTGGATCAATAACATTTAATAAAAGTGCTAATTTCATTTCTTCCTGACCTATTACAGCCGTAAAAGGAAAAACTCTTCTTTTCTTTGTTCTAGTCACAGTTTTTGTTTTCTTTAATATTCAAATAATCAATAGATGTTACTTCAGAAAATGTTTTTAGTAAATATCCTTATTAAATAAAATCTTCTGAGGGGGGAAACTAATTTAATTCATTCATCTCTAATTTTTTTTGAATTGGTTAAATACCAATTTATTTGATGAACTATTCCTCTTAAAACATTCATTTCGTGCATTGATGTATTTGCCCTTAAAATAAAATTCTTAAATTTACTTATTTTAACCTTAGAGGTATGTTTTAAAAGGTATCCAACTCCCAGAAGCATTTCCTCTATCTCTACAAATGAATCTTGTATTTGTTTTGATGATGCAAGATTAAAAACTTCTAACTCCTTTTTGAAATTTCTTTTAGAAGACTTATTTAATTCATACAAAACTATTGAAACTGCGTGAGAAAGATTTAAAGAAGGATTATTCTGAGAAGTTGGAATATTAAAAGTTTTATGTGCCAGAAGTAATTCGCCATTAGTTAAACCTCTATCTTCTCTTCCAAATATGATTGCTAAATTAGTAATCTTTTTATAAGATAAAATCCAATTAAATATATCTTCAGAAGATCCAAAAAATGAATCTTTACTTATATCAATCCTTCCACAAGACGCGAGAACTAAATCACAATCAAAAATTGCTTTTTCAAGATTATCAAAAATCTTACAATGATCAAGAAATTTTTGACCTTTAAGGGCCATTTTTTTTGCTTCTAAAGAGAAAATATCGCATTTTGGAGAAACAATTCTTAATTCATCAACTTCAAAATTGGAGCATAATCTGGCAATGCTTCCAACATTTAAAGGACCATTTGGTTCAACTAATATTACCTTTAAATTAGAAAAATTTTTTTCCAAAATTATTCAAGGCTATGAAGATATTTTAATAAATTGGACATATTTACAGGATCAATTTCAAAACTTGGCATAGGAGGAGTAAGACCACCAGTAACTTGTTTAATTATCTCTTTATCATTCAAACGTTTAGTTATTTTGTGTAAGTCTGGGCCAACTAATCCTCTTGCAGAAATTCCATGACATCCAACACAATTTATCTTAAAAAGAGCATCTCCTTCTTCAGCAGAGCCATTAAGCTCAAGGGTTTTAATAATATATTTATTATTCTCATGATGATTTACGAAAAATATTAAAAAAAATATCGATAAAATAACAAAAACAATAAACAAAATTTTCAAGAATTCTCTTTTAAAGTCTCTTTCTGCTGCAGATGATGAAGATGTTGACACAAAAAATAGTCTCTATGTAACAATTGTGAATAAGAAATTCAAAAAAAGCAAAAAAATGATCGAGCCTCTTCTATGTGGAATTGTTTTAGGTTTGGTTCCAATAACCCTTCTTGGATTATTCGTAAGCGCATGGAACCAATACAGAAGAGGTTCAGGTATGTTGGACATTGATTAAGAATGTTAATCTTGACTGTCCATAGTCTCTTACATCTATAGTTTCCCACAAAGTACTTGTTTTAATAATTAGGTTTGGAGAATGTTCACAAATAACTATTGAATCTTTTTTTAAAAAATTACAATTAAATATTTGACTTAAAACTAATTCATGGAAATTCTCATTATATGGAGGGTCTAGATAAACAAAATCAAATTTTAATTTGTTGAAATCCATAATTTTAGATGATAAGTTTCTCTCGTAATTTGGTTTTGTCCAGTTCAAAACGTCTTTACAAATAACATCAATATCATTTTTCCTATTATCTATATCCTGCAAAGAAAGTAAATTTTTTAAGCAAACTTTTGAGTTTTTTTTGTTTTTTTCAATTGCAATTATTTTTCTTGCCCCATGATTATATGCTTCACAAGATATTGCTCCTGTTCCACTAAATAAATCTAACCAGTTACAATTTTCAACTTTATTATTAAGTATATTAAATAAAGCCTCTCTAACTCTCAGAGTTGTAGGTCTTGTGTAAATATTATTTGGACTTTGGAGTCTTTTACCACCTATCAATCTTAAGTTTGTCTTCATCCGTTATTATCTATTTATTGAATATTACTTAGCCATCTTCTCAAAAGTTTTTCTCCAGTTTTACCAGATTTTTCTGGATGGAATTGACAGGCCAATAAATTATCATTCTCAATCATTGCAGTTAATTTTTCAGAACCATAATTAATCTGAGCTGCAATAATATTTATGTCATCTGGGATTGCATGATAGGAATGTACAAAATAGACCCAATTATTTGATTCTTCTAAATCTAATAAAGTATTTGATTTTGTAGGCAAAAGTTGGCACCAACCCATGTGGGGAATTCTTTGATTAACTATATTAGGTATTTTCTGTATTTTCCCCTTTAAAATCCCTAGTCCTTGAACTTTCCCTTCATCACTAGACTCAAAAAGGAGTTGAAGACCTAAACAAATCCCTAAAAAAGACTTTCCACTATTAATCCAATTTTTCAAATCAGATATCAAATCCGTATTTATAAGATTAATCATCGCAGGATCAAACGCACCAACTCCAGGAAGTATTATCGCCTTGCAAGCCTTTGATTCATTAAAGTCATTAATTAATATTATTTCCTCCCCAAGACTTTCTAGAGATTTTGTTACGGAATGAATGTTGCCCATCCCATAGTCTATAAGTCCAATTTTATGCAAAGCTCTTTTTTATAAATGCTTAGTTAAAGTGCTCGAAAGAGTTGCCTTTGGTACTGCTCCAACCACAGTATCAACTTTTTGACCACCTTTAAAGATCATTAATGTTGGAATACTTCTAATTCCATATTGACTCGCAACATTTGGGTTCTCATCTGTATTTAATTTAAAAACTTTAATTTTACCTTCAAAGTCTTTTGAGATTTCTTCTACAACTGGTGCAACCATTCTACATGGACCACACCATGGTGCCCAAAAATCAACCAATACTGGCAGATCACTTTGCAGTACATCCTTGTCAAATGAAGAATCAGTTACGGCTGGAGCTGATGACATAATTTAAGTATTCCTTTTAGAAAATTTAGCAGGCAATTCTTTTAAGTGATGATTTCATTACAGATAAAATAATATAAGTAACAAAATATCTAAAAAAAGCCCGATTAATCGGGCGTTTAGTGTGTGAGGAGTATGGGGTTTCCCCCATTAAATAATAATAACTCCTAATGCGAAGTTTGTTCAATTTAATACTTACATTCACTAAGTTTTATAATTTTTTACTAAATAAACTATTTCCCCATTCCAAGCTGCTGAGCTTTTTGATAAACCTTACCCTCTGTCAGAAGCGATGGTGCTATTACTATTTCGACCTCTTGCATTTCTTTAATATTTTTAGCCCCAAGAGTACTCATTGACGTTCTAATAGCGCCTAATAAATTATGGGTACCATCATCAAGCAAGGCAGGTCCTTTTATTATCCTTTCTAAAGATCCTGTAGACCCAACTTCAATTCTCGTGCCCCTTGGCAATATAGGACTTGGAGTAGCCATACCCCAGTGAAATCCTTTACCTGGAGCATTTGAGGATTTAGCTATCGGAGAGCCAATCATTACAGCATCTGCACCACATGCTAAACATTTACAAATATCTCCACCCGTCACAATACCTCCATCCCCAATAATAGGGATATAACGACCACTTTCTTTGAAAAAATCATCTCTTGCAGAACTACAATCGGCAATTGCAGTTGCTTGTGGGATTCCAATTCCTAATACACCTCTTGAAGTACATGCCGCTCCAGGGCCTATACCAACCATTAATCCTGCAACTCCGGCTTGCATAAGAAGTTTAGCGACTTCATAAGTTACACAATTGCCAGCTACAACTGGGACTTTCATAGATTCGCAAAGCTTCTTTATATTTAAGGTTTCCTTACCCTCCATACCAAGATGCTCAGTTGAAACAACAGTTCCTTGAAGAAAAAATAAATCTATTTTGGAATCATTAAGTATTTCTGTAAATTTAATGGCAGCTTGAGGAGTTCCACTAAAAGCGGCAATACCTCCTCTTTCTTTAACCTCATTTATTCTCCGTAAAAGCAACTCCTCCTTAACTGGTTCACTGTATATCTTCTGCATTAATGGAACAAAATCATTTTTTCCAACTGATGCTATTTTGCTTAATACTTCATCAGGATTTTCATACCGTGTTTGTATGCCCTCCATATTAATAACCCCTAGGGCACCTAATTTGGTAAGTTCTACTGCTGTATTTACATCAACAACGCTGTCCATAGCACTAGCAATAATTGGAACTTCTCTCTTAAAATCGCCTATTAGCCAAGAAGGATCAGTCAAATCGTAATCAAGTGTCCTTTTGCCAGGAACTAAAGCTATTTCGTCAATGCCATAAGCCCTTCTGACTTTTTTGTTTAGACCAAGTTCAATATTCACGGAATTTTTCATTTATTCAGATTAAATTAACAACTAAAGGGGTAATAAGCCAAGGTTTGTGCAAAAACAAAAGGTTTTATTTTGATTTGTGTGTAAATGTGAGTATTTGGGAATTAAATATATCTTATTTTTTATTCATAATGACAATCACCGATTATTATTAAAGAAAGGTTTTTTGTATGTCTGATATTGTAGATTCCGGTAACTCTGGATTAAACGAAGATAACGATCGAATTATTCAAACAGATTTAAGAAATGAAATGTCGCGCTCTTATCTTGAGTATGCGATGAGCGTTATAGTTGGTCGTGCGCTTCCAGATGCAAGGGATGGATTAAAGCCTGTTCATAGAAGAATTCTTTATGCAATGTATGAACTTGGTTTGACCAGCGGAAGACCTTACAGAAAATGTGCCAGAGTTGTTGGAGAAGTACTTGGTAAATACCATCCTCATGGTGACACCGCTGTCTATGATGCCTTGGTGAGGATGGCTCAGGATTTTTCCATGAGGATGCCACTTATAGATGGTCATGGAAACTTTGGTTCTGTGGATAACGATCCTCCCGCAGCAATGAGATATACAGAATCTCGTCTACAGTCTCTTACAGATGAAAGTTTACTAGAGGATATTGAATCTGAAACTGTAGATTTCGCTGATAACTTTGACGGTTCTCAACAAGAGCCAACAGTTTTACCTGCAAGAATCCCTCAACTGCTTTTAAATGGATCATCTGGAATAGCAGTAGGAATGGCAACTAATATTCCACCCCATAACTTAGGAGAATTAATTAATGGTCTCAAATCAATAATTAAAAACCCATCAATTGAAGATAGAGAGCTTTTTGAACTAATTAAAGGTCCTGATTTTCCCACTGGGGGTCAAATCTTGGGAAGAGATGGTATAAGAGAAACTTTTAAAACGGGAAGAGGTTCAATAACTATGAGAGGTGTAGCAAATATCGAGCAAATCAAATCAGCTGGTAGGGCAGAAAAAGATGCAGTAATAATAACTGAACTGCCTTTTCAAACAAATAAAGCAGCCTTGATAGAGAGAATTGCAGACTTAGTTAATGAGAAAAAATTAGAAGGTATTTCTGATATTAGAGATGAAAGTGATCGAGATGGAATGAGAATTGTTATCGAGCTAAAAAGAGATGCCTATCCTCAAGTGGTTTTAAATAACTTATTTAAGTTAACACCTCTACAAAATAATTTTAGTGCGAATATTCTAGCTTTAGTTAAAGGAGAACCAACAACTCTTTCACTTCGGAAAATGTTAGATGTTTTTCTAGATTTTAGGGTAGAGACAATAAGGCGAAGAACAAGTTTTTTGTTAAAAAAGGCAGAAGATAGAGATCACATTGTAAAGGGCCTATTATTAGCCTTAGGTTCTATGGATGAAATTATCAATCTAATTAGATCAGCAAAGGATACAATTTCAGCAAGAGAACAATTACAAACTGATCATGAGTTATCTTCCACACAGGCAGATGCAATTTTACAGATGCAGTTGAGAAGATTAACAGCCCTTGAGGCAGATAAAATAAAAGCTGAACATGATGAATTAACTCAAAAAATAAACTCATATCAACAAATATTGAATAGTAAAGAAAGAATTCTTCAAATTATTCTTGAAGAAATTAATAAAATCGATGAAAGATTTTCTTCTCCAAGAAAAACAGAAATATTAGATTTAGGTGGTGGTCTAGATGATATTGATCTCATAGCCAATGACAGATCAGTTGTTTTATTAACTGAAGCAGGTTATTTAAAAAGGATGCCTGTTAATGAATTTGAATCGACCAGTCGAGGGTCAAGGGGTAAAGCAGGCACAAAGACACAAGGAGATGATGAAGTTAAATTATTTATAAGCTGTAACGATCATGATACTCTTTTACTTTTCAGTGATAGAGGAGTTGCTTATGCTCTCCCAGCATATAGAGTTCCTATGAGTAGCAGAACCGCAAAAGGCACTCCATCAGTTCAACTTCTCCCGATACCAAGAGAAGAAAAAATAACTTCACTAGTTGCAGTAGATTCTTTTGATAACGATTGTTATTTATTAATGCTAACTAGGGCTGGATTTATAAAAAGAACTTCACTTTCTGCTTTCTCAAAAATTCGCTCGAATGGATTAATAGCAATTAATCTTGAAGATGGAGACGCCCTAACATGGGTCAGATTATCAAAAGAAGGTAATAGTGTTTTAATTGGATCAAGAACCGGAATGGCTATACATTTCAGATTAGATATTAACGAATTAAGGCCACTTGGCAGGACTGCAAGGGGAGTTAAATCTATGAACCTTAGAAAAGGAGACAATTTAGTATCTATGGATGTTTTGACATCTGATTTAGTTGATCAACTGGCTAAAAATGATAATCTAACTAAAGAAATTGATGAAAATCTCGAAGTTAACTCTACAAAAGGTCCCTGGGTACTAATAGCCAGTGCTTTTGGACTAGGAAAGAGAGTACCCGTAATTCAGTTTAGATTACAGAAAAGAGCAGGGATGGGTTTAAGAGCGATAAAATTTAGAATTAAAGATGATGCATTAGTTTGTTTGAAGGTCCTCGGAGAAGGGGAAGAATTACTTTTTGTGACCGAAAAAGGTGTAATAGTTAGAACAAATGCAGATAAAATTTCCCAGCAATCTCGAGCCGCTACTGGAGTAAAATTACAAAGATTAGATGAGGGTGATCATTTATCAGAAGTGGTATTAGTTCCTCATGAACAAACAGAAACAGACCAAATCGACTCAGGGAAAGAAAATTAAAAGATAATGCTTTATTAAATAACATGGAAATACTTGATATTTTAATTTTAGGTTCAGGTCCTGCAGCATTATGTTTAGCTTCTGAATTAGCCAAGCAGGATCTAAATATAAAAGGCATATCAAAAACATCTCCAAATGAAAAATGGGAAAATACTTATGGCATATGGGCATCTGAATTAGAGGAATTAGGATTAGAGTCTTTGTTATCTCACCGATGGTGCGAAACAGTTAGTTTTTTTGGGAATGGAAATAATAAAAAAGGGAATATTCCAACAAAACATAATTATGATTATGGTTTAATAAACCAAGAAGCCTTTCAAAATGAACTTTTAAAAAAGTGTAAAGGAATTGAATGGTTGAATGAAACGGCAAAAGATATTAAAGAGAAAAACAAAATATCTGAAGTGATTTGTTATTCAGGTCTAAAAATAAAGGCAAGGTTAGTAATTGATGCAAGTGGTCATAAAAGTAATTTTATAAGAAGACCACTTCAAAATGAAATCGCTCAACAATCTGCCTACGGAATTGTTGGCAAATTCTCATCTCCACCGGTTAATAAGGAACAATTTGTTTTAATGGATTTTCGTCCAAATCACTTAAATAAGGAAGAAAAATTATCTTCTCCTTCTTTTCTTTATGCAATGGATCTAGGCGATCAAACATTTTTTGTTGAAGAAACATCATTAGCTAGTTATCCGGCATTATCGCAAGAAAATCTTAAAAAAAGACTTTTTAAAAGACTGGATAATAAAGGGATAAAGGTAAGGGAAATCTTTCATGAAGAGAACTGCCTTTTCCCAATGAATTTACCCCTCCCATTTAAAAAACAATTTGTACTTGGTTTTGGAGGGGCTGCAAGTATGGTGCATCCTGCATCAGGATACATGATTGGATCTTTACTAAGAAGGGCTCCGCTCCTTGCAGAAAAATTAGCAATCTTTTTAAAAGAACCTCATCTAAGTTCACTTGAGCTAGCCACAAAAGGTTGGGATGTCCTATGGCCTTACGAATTAACACAAAGGCATAAGCTTTACCAATATGGGCTCAATAGATTAATGAGTTTTGATGAAAGTAGATTAAGAAGCTTTTTCTCAAATTTCTTTAGATTATCGACCAAAGAATGGGTAGGTTTTCTAACTAATACACTTCCTCTTCCAAAACTAATTTATGTAATGAGTAAGATGTTTATAAATTCACCCTTAAAAGTAAAACTAGGAATGCTTAAGTTAAATTGATATATTCTACCCCTTTTGTCATAACATAAAACCTGTTTCATACTGCCTTTAAGTCAATTTATGGCAATGGCAGAAAAAGCTACAAAAACTTCTATAACAAACATTAAAGTAATATCAGCCAAGCTTCTAAGTCTGGTAAATTTTTTTGAATTAGTTGACTGATGAAATAGTATTAGAGATAAATTCTAGAAAATTACAATAAATTAGTTAGTAATTTTTTTTATTTTTTCTAAATTCCATTTATCAAATATTAATTTCATTTCTCTTTGGTAGTTTCTTACTTTCTTTGCAAAAGGTAGTTGTTGAATAATTATTCCAAAAGGAAATTTAAAAAAAGAAGAAACATAAACAATATAAAACTCGACAAAAGTTGGTTTATTTGGAAGCGGTAAATTTTTTACATATGCCCAATCAATGCATGGTTTTAGTTGCTTATCACTAGCGACAATATTTTTTTTACATCTCCACCAAGAGAATAGATAAATGCAAATAAAAATCGGTAACGGAAGAAGTCGCAACATTTTACTTAGTTATATCTAATAAAAATATATAAATTCCCAACAATACTGCTGTAGCTACACCTACACCAATAACTATATTTGGTTGATTATTCCAAAGATTTATTAAAAATTCTGCCATTCAAAAATTACACTAGGTTCTTTATATATATATTCGTGGGTCATCCGAAAGCTCCAAAGTTATTTAGTGTACGGTTAACTAAGTCTTAGTATTTTTATTTTCGCCAATCATCAATATTAATTTCTAGGAAAACTTTATCTTCTTCCTCAATATCTTCAAGGAATTTTAAACTAATACTAGAGTTATTTTTAATCATTTCAACTAATTTCCAGAATCTAAATAAGTGTCTCTCTATCCTGTCTTTGGCAAGCTCGGTGGTAGTTCCAGCCCTAAGAATAAAACTCCAATCAGAGGACTCAGAGAGAAGTAATTCTCTTGCTGCCTGCTTAAAAAGTCTTTTAGATAAGTCACTATTAAAATTATTCTTGCATAAGTCAACAAAAGCTGAGCCTGCTTTAGTGATTTCTGGAACGATCCACGCATTTGCATCATTAATCCAGTAATTATGGTAACCCCCTTGCCCCCAGCTTGATGGTGAAGGGTCGCAAATCTGAAGATTAGGACTTGGCATCAAAAACTCTTTTAAGTTTGTAAGTTTAATTGAATATCTACTAGAGTTCTTTAAAATATTTTTTAAAAATATAGGTCCTTCATACCACCAATGACCAAATAACTCTGCATCAAATGGTGCTACCAATAAGGGATTAAAGGAAGAAGATAATGTTAATTTTTCTAATTGTTTTAATCTCGATTGAAGATAAGCATCAGCATGCTCCTCAGCCTTTTTTATAGCTTCGTTTTCTAGATAAAACTCCTTTTTACCTAAGGGTACGTTTTCATCTGTTATCTTGTGAAACTTTAATCCCAAAGGTCTTTTACTTGAAATACCTTTTTCTTGAAGCTTAGTGGCAGGTAATTCCCAACCCAAATCTTTATGAAATTCCCTATAAACTCCATCTCCTGGAAATCCATCCTTAGCAGACCAAACAGGCAAAGTTGAATCGCTATCTCTTCCGAAAAAAGCAACTCCTTTTTTTGAGCAGATTGGGGCATATACCCCATACCTAGGTCTTGGAGTCGCATTAAGAATACCGTGACCATCTAAAATTGCGTATCTAATTCCAGAATTGAATAGAATTTCATCCAAAGTTTCATAATATGCACATTCAGGTAACCAAATACCTAAAGGCTTAGTTCCAAAAATATTTTCGTGGCTCCTAATTGCTGTGTTAATTTGTCCTTTTACAGTTTCAGGATTTTCCCTTAGGATCGGCAAATATCCATGTGTAGCAGCACAAGTAAGAATATCTAAATTTCCAGATTTATTTAAAACTCTAAATTTCTCAATTAAATTTCCAGAACATTCTTCCCAATATGAGTATTTATCATTGAGATTATTCATTAAAAATGCAGAGGCATTTTTTTCTTTTTGTGGCAACTCGCATAAAAAATCATTCCTTGTTTTAATCCAAAATGGGAAAGTTTCTTGAATTTGTTTATTATCAAGAAGTGATAATAATGTAGGAGACAAACTAATAGTAAGTTTTGTATTTAAAGAATTTTCTTTTTTGGAAGATTCTATTGCCTGAAGTAGTGGTATATAACATTCCAAAATCGCCTGAAATAACCAATCCTCTTCTAAAGAGTTTTTTTCATTTTTTCGGACATAAGGTAGATGAGCATGTAAAACTATAGCTAACTGGCCTAAAATATTTTTTTTTGGATATTGGCCATTCATATTTTTTATATTTTTTGTCTGAAATATTATAAAAAATAACTCTTTATGAAAAGAATCTTTAATCTTAAAACAATACTTTAATAAATTAAAAATATTAAATTTTTTCTAAAAATTTTAACCAATATTGTTAAGTAATAATCCCATAGCTGTAATTTACTAAGTAAACATCTAGTCAAATATTTTTTATTAGCTTAATATAAGTTTAAAAGATTCTAGAAAATGTCCAAAGATCCAGGCAGAATTTTGATCTTTGATACAACTCTTCGAGATGGAGAGCAATCTCCTGGCGCCAGTTTAAATCTTGAGGAAAAACTTGCTATTGCTCATCAATTAGCAAGATTAGGAGTAGATGTTATTGAGGCTGGATTCCCTTTTGCAAGTCCCGGAGATTTTAAAGCTGTTAATAAAATTGCCTATGCTGTTGGAAAAAAAAATGGTCCTATCATATGTGGTTTAGCTAGAGCTTCCAAAGGTGATATAAAAGCATGTTATGAAGCAGTAAGCCCAGCTCCCAAGAAAAGAATACATACTTTTATTGCCACAAGTGATATTCACCTTAAACATAAACTTAAAAAATCTAGAAAAGATGTTCTTCAAATAGTTCCAGAAATGGTTAATTATGCAAAATCATTTGTAGATGATATTGAGTTTTCTTGTGAAGATGCCTCAAGGAGTGATCCTGATTTTTTATATGAAGTGATTCAACTAGCAATTTCTGCAGGAGCGACAACAATAAATATCCCTGATACTGTTGGATTTACAACTCCTAGTGAATTTGGAAAATTAATTGCCGATATAAATAAAAATGTTCCAAATATTGATGAGGCAGTAATCTCTGTTCATGGTCATAATGATTTAGGTTTAGCAGTTGCAAATTTTCTAGAGGCAGTAAAAAATGGAGCAAGACAACTAGAATGTACGATTAATGGAATTGGTGAAAGAGCCGGGAATGCCTCTTTAGAAGAATTAGTAATGGCATTGCATGTTAGGAAAAGTTTTTTTAATAGTTTTTTCAAAAGAACTCCAGATTCACCAACTCCTCTCACAGCTATTAGAACAGAAGAAATAACAAAAACTTCAAGGCTAGTTTCGAATTTAACTGGGATGACTGTTCAACCTAATAAAGCTATTGTTGGAGCTAATGCTTTTGCCCATGAGTCAGGCATTCATCAGGATGGGGTCTTAAAAAATAGACTAACTTACGAAATAATCGATGCAAAGACTGTTGGATTGAGTGATAACAAAATATCTTTAGGGAAACTTAGTGGAAGAAGTGCAGTGAGAGCAAGATTAGAAGAGATGGGATATGACTTGAGCCGGGAAGACTTAAATGATGCTTTTGCTCGCTTTAAAGATTTAGCTGATAGGAAAAGAGAAATTACTGATAGAGACTTAGAAGCAATTGTAAGTGAACAAGTACAACTCCCAGAAGCTAAATTTCAATTAAGACTTGTACAAGTAAGTTGCGGTAATACATCTAAACCTACCGCCACAATTACGCTTCTAAACACGGATGATAATACTGAGGATACTGCTGTATCATTAGGGACTGGACCTGTTGATGCTGTATGTGAGGCTCTAAATAAGTTAGCAAAAGTTCCTAATGAATTAATCGAATTTTCTGTGAAGTCTGTAACAGAGGGTATTGATGCTTTGGGTGAAGTAACAATAAGAATAAGAAGGGATAATAAGATATATTCTGGACATTCTGCTGACACAGATGTTGTGGTTGCTGCTGCGAACGCATACGTTAATGCTTTAAATAGGCTTGTATTTTCTGAGAAAAAAAATTCAATTCACCCACAATTTGATAATTTAGAAAATTCTGAGAAAACATTTCTATCTAATCCTGCAAATTAAATTATTTCTTAGGATTATTAAGTAGCATTAAAAATAGTCATTCAATAATGTAGATTAAAATAATAGTTCAAGCAGTAAATAATGAGAGAAAGGTTACTTGGATATTGGGCACTTTCTTGGGTTGGGTTAATAAGCAATATAATTGCACTTCCGATAATCGCATTAATAATAAGTTATGGGCCTCCACTAAAAGTTGCAAACATAACTCTTGCCATAAGTCTTGGATGGCCTTCTGCGATCGTTGGAATTGTCTCTTCAGCAGCTCTTTTAGCAGAGAGAAAATGGGGAGTAACCTTAACTCTAGTATCTTTATCTATGGTAATTTCTGGCATGGGTCCTTATTCAGTGATAAGGCTAATAACCCTTCAAGACATCTATGGAATTGGTGGATTTACTCTTTTAACAACATTATTAAGTACGTTAGCTCTTTTATATTGGTGTAATCCAAAACATCGAAGAAGTATTAGGCTATAAATTACTTGAACTATAATTAGGAAAAAGTATTATTTTTGGTAGTTGGATACTGAATTCTTCTATGTCTTATTCTTTTCCATACATTCAAGAATGCCCTTTTTATTAAAAAAATTTCTCCCTTCGATAAATTACTATCATCTAATTGGCCATCTTTTTGACGTGAGTAGATAATTTTAGAAATTGTTTCCAAAGCTTCTTTATCAGAGGCGTTAATATTCATAGCTCTTAATGCAGCTTCACATCCATCAGCAAGCATTAAAACAGCAGTTTCTTTTGACTGAGGTACAGGTCCATTGTACCTAAAATCATTTTCATTAATCTTGATATTTTTTTCTTTTGCCTTGTGAAAAAAATATCCCATTTTTAGGGTGCCTTGATGTTCTGGGATAAAATTTGCTATTGGTTTAGGTAGTCTATTTTTTCTTGCATACTTTAATCCTTCATCAACATGCGCCTGTAATACCTCTGCACTTTTAACAGGATCATCTATTTCGTCATGTGGATTTTTTGAACCATCCTGATTTTCAATAAACCAATTTGGGGCATGTAATTTACCAACATCATGATATAACGCCCCTGTTTTAATTAGGTCAATATCACCACCAATCATTCTTGTTGCTTCCTCTGCTAAACCACATATCAACAAGGTATGTTCGAAAGTGCCAGGAGCTTCAAGAGACAATCTTCTAATAAGGGGTTTCTCTTTATCAGCCAATTCGAGTAATCTTGCTTTAGTTAATAGTCCAAATATTGATTCAAAAATAGGAATAAATAAAATAGTAAAAAGCATTACTATTGCCAATAACAAGGAATCTGAAAATATATCTCCATTAGCAAAAAGAAATTCTTGTTTATCAACAAGAGATATTTTATCTTTGCCTATCAATATCCATTGACTCAAAAATGATCCAATGGGAACAAAAATTGATAGTTGAAGTAACTGAGCTCTATTTCTTATTCTTGCTCCAAGTAGAGATACTACTGAAGAGCAAACTAATAAAATAAAAAATAAATTATTATCAATAGTAACTGCTGGATCAGGCCAAATAAGGCTAGCTATTGATACCCAAGCTAATGCCGTTATACTTCCCATTCCTTGAGATATTATTAACGCCGGTGGAATTATTAATGATAATGGACTTATGTTTGAGACTAAGGCTAATTTCGATGCCTGTACTGCAAGAAGAAGAGTTATGATAAAAATAATTTGTCTTGAAGAAATTGTAGGATTCTCTTTTTTTGAAACTAGTATCAAAATTCCAGAACTAATAAGTGCTTCAGTAAAATTACAAATCCAAGAAAAAATAACTGAGATATTTAAAGGGGAAATAACAAGTAATTTATAAGAAGAAATTATTGAAATTAAAATGCATATTAAAAAAATAATGAGATTATCAATTTTTGAAATTCTAGTTGGTTCTTTTATTGGAACCTGACTCCTCCTCCACAGATAAAGTAATTTTTTTAAGTTAGTTGTAATGTTTTTCACAGAATATAATTAAATCTATTTGATTAATTTAAAATTATAGGCATGCTAGGTGTAAAAAGGAGATGTTTTTCTAAATGTCAATAAAATTAGACGGTAAAAAATTATCTCTTGAAATTGAGGAAAGATTAAATGACTATATTTCCATTAATAAAATAACTGCAAAAAGAGCTCCTGGTTTAGCTGTAATAAGAATAGGTGAGGATCCCGCTAGTGGTGTTTACGTTAATAATAAGGGGAAAGCATGTTCAAGAGTGGGAATAAAGAGCTTTATCTTTCATCTAAAAGATGATGTAGAGCAAAAAGAAGTTGAACAATTAATAAAAAAACTAAACTTTGACAAGGATATTGATGGAATGTTGCTTCAACTCCCCATTCCAATGAAGTTTGATGAGCAACGACTGATAAGTTGTATCAATCCAGGCAAAGATGTAGATGGGTTAAATGAGATAAACATCGGCAAACTAGTGAAAAATGAGCTTGGGATGAGATCATGTACACCAGCAGGAATTATTAATTTAATAAGATCGCAAAATATTACAATCGAAGGAAAGAAAATTGTTGTAATTGGAAGAAGTTTACTAGTTGGGAAACCCCTATCGCTTATGTTGTTAAACCTTAATGGGACGGTAACAATGACTCATTCAAAAACAATAAATTTAGATAAAGTCTGTAAAGAAGCTGACATACTAATTGCTGCTGCAGGGAAACCAAATCTTATAGATTCTACTTTTGTAAAAGAGGGTGCAGTGATTATCGATGTTGGAATACATAGATTAAAAAGTTCTGATATAAATAAAACCAGATTATGTGGCGATGTATTATTAGAGGATGTCATTCCTAAAGCATCTGCTTACACACCTGTTCCTGGAGGCGTAGGACCAATGACCGTAACAATGTTACTGGTAAATACTATTTTAAGCTGGCAAAAACAATTTGGTTTATCATCAACCCTAAACGACCTTTTGCCATAAATTCTAAGATGAGAAAAATTATTTTTATAGGTATAAAATGACTGACGTTATAAATAACATTTCAGATTTTGAAAAATATCTTAAAAACGCAAAAAAAGTTGTTGAAGAAGCACTTGATTTCTCTCTAGGCCCAGAAAATCCAGAAATACTTAGAGAGTCAATGAGATATTCTCTTTTAGCTGGAGGGAAAAGAATACGTCCAATTTTGTGTTTAGCCTCTTGTTCGCTGGCAGGAGGAGAACCTTCTTTAGCTGTTCCTACAGCAGTGGCAATAGAAATGATTCATACAATGTCTTTGATTCATGATGATTTACCCGCTATGGACAATGATGACTTAAGGAGAGGCAGGCCAACCAACCATAAAGTATATGGAGATGCAATAGCTATTCTCGCAGGCGATGCTTTATTAACTAGAGCATTTGAAATGGTCTCTTTAAGAAGCCCAGGAGTTGATCCGACCAGATTATTAAATGTAATCGGTGAACTTTCCTTGGTTGCCGGTGCACCAGGTTTAGTGGGAGGACAAGTAGTTGACTTGGAATGCGAAGGAAAAGAAGTTGACCTTGAAACTCTTGAGTATATTCATCTTCACAAGACTGGAGCTTTATTAAAAGCTTGCGTAAGAACAGGCGCAATGATAGCAGGTGCCAACAAAAAACTATTACAAGCTCTGACAACCTATGCAGAGGGAATTGGTTTAGCATTCCAAATTATAGATGATATTCTTGATTTAACTTCAAGCAGTGAAAAGCTTGGTAAAACTGCCGGTAAAGATCTTTTAGCTGACAAGACGACATACCCTAAATTACTTGGAATGGACGAGTCAAAGAAAAGAGCATTTGATTTAGTAGAAAAAGCAAAAAAAGCGATTGAACCTTGGGGTGCAGATGCAAAGTATTTAATATCACTAGCTGACTTTATTACAAATAGAGATAGGTAAATAGTTTTAATTTATGTCTGAGTTTTTTGCCTTTTTTAATAATTCAGTTCTTTTTTGGAGTTTATTATCCTGTTTACTAGCTCAATTTTTTAAAATCGTATTTTATTTCTTTTCAACTGGAGAGATAAGATTTGGAATTATGTTCGAGACAGGTGGTATGCCTTCAAGTCATTCTGCATTAATAACTGGGGCTGCATCCGGTATAGGTTATGAATTAGGATTTGATAGCTCAATATTCGCATTAGCAGTTGCTGTAGCACTTATTGTTATGTATGACGCAAGTGGTGTTCGAAAATCAGCTGGGATTCAAGCTGCAGAAATTAATAAAATATCAAAGAAACTAGATAGCGAATCCGAAGTACTTTTGAAAGAAACCCTAGGCCATACAAAAATTGAAGTGGTGGTGGGAAGTTTTTTAGGACCATTAATTACTTTGCCAGGAATGTTTTTTTTAGGTTCCCCTCTTAAGATAGTTGATTTGATATTAAATTAAGAATCCTTTGAATAACCATTCTGGGTAGCCTCTATAAAGTTTTTTGCAACTTCTGGAGAACTTGGCAAATGTAAGTGAATCCAACTTGCATGTAATTTATTATCAAAAAAGCCTTCATTTTTGTATTCAGTTTCCCAAGATTTAATTTTCCATGGAGAAGAGAGTTTATTCTGATGCTCATCTTTTTGTAAATCAAATTCAGATAAGTTATTTTCAATTTCCCAATAATGAAATTCATGTCCTCTAATTAATTGATTTTGCTTAATGATCGGAGTATCTTTTAATCCTTCAATGTATCTATAACCCACTGAAAGTTTACTTTTTTTTGATCTAAAAGGTAGGATTCCACTCATTTTATGATATTTACCATTTTCATCTTTTATAAAATCTCCTAAGATCATCATCCCTCCGCACTCTGCATATATGAATCCATTTTTGCGAAATTTATTTAACGAATCTAAACTTTTTCTAGAGTTACTTATATGATCTGCATATTTTTCCGGGAACCCCCCCGGAATAATTAAAGAAGAGGCCTCATTAGGTATTTCTTCATCTTCATAAATACTCCATGAAATCAAAGGTATTCCTATTTCACTCAAAAACTCCTTAGTTTCAGGGTATTGAAAATGAAAGATTTTATCTTCTGCAATTGCTACAGGTTTACTTTTATCAATTTTAAAATCTTCAAAACCAACAGAATTAAGTATTTTCTTCTGAGGAGACTTCAGGAATTTACATAAGGAAAATACATCAAGATTTCTTTCGGCGAAATTTGCAAAATATTCAACATCAATTTCTTTACCATTATCCAATGGAGATATCAAACCTAAATTTGCTTTTTTTAAAGTTATTTTTGAATCAGAAGGTAAAAAACCAAGAATTTCGATATCTTCATTTTTGAAAACCTCTTCAATTAATTTTTTATGTCTATCTGAATTGACGTTGTTAAATATAATTCCTGCTATCGACAACTTACTATCGAAATCTATAAAACCTCGGATATTTGCCAAAAGAGAAGCAATTTGACCTCTAGCATTAACAATAAAAATTACTGGAACATTGAGAAGTTTTGCGACATTTGCTGTGCTTGAATAAGTTGTTGCTCCTAATCCATCAAATAGACCCATTGCGCCTTCAATTAATGAGAATTCATATTTTAAAGAATGTTTAAAAAAACTTTCTTGAACCCATTCTTCACCACTTAAAAAAATATCTAAATTTCTACAAATAGGTTGGCCGATTGAACTAAGTTGTTGTTGATCAAGATAATCTGGGCCAACCTTGAAAGTTTGTATCTTTATACCTTTTGAAAACGCCCAACAAGATATTAAAAGCGATAATGTAGTTTTCCCACTATCAGTTGAAGGAGAAGATATTACACAAGGCATTTATTAGTAATTAAAACCATTAAATATCTGAAGGGCTATTTTAATAGCATTTTCAAAAAGAGGACTTGTATTTCCTCTACTACTTCCCAATAATTTACTAACATCATACTCTGATGAAGAAAAATAATTTGGAACAACTTGTTCTATTAATTCCATATTAGCCATTCCCCCTGCTTCAAGTCTCATACATTCCACTGACTCACATCCAAGTATTACACAAGTGTTATTTTTTTGAACATCACTAATTTTTGAAATCAACCTCAATCCAATAACCTGTCCTAAATGAATACTTGGATTACCCAAAGATAAGGGATTAATTGATGCAGAAATTTTTTCGCCATTAATTCTTTCAAATTCTATTTTTGTTGATTCTTTATCCCTTTCAACCCTTAAGAAAGACCAACCAAGTTTATCGCTAATCCATGAGATAAAAAACAAGGATTGAATCAAATGATCTCCTGCAATGTCGATATCAATATCAGTAATATGATCTAAAATTGGTCTCCTCGAAGGCGGATCAAAAATCATTGCCAATGATTCCCTCCAATTTTTCAACCTAACCCAATTTAAATCATTAATAGCTTTATTTGAGTTCTTTAATTGATCTAGAACCTTTAAACATCTGTTAGGCGATCCAAGAGCTGTATCAATTATTAATCTTAGACCATGATTTGTAAAATACTCGAAAATTTCAGGTGATTCATCCAAGCTTCCATTCCACCACAACCAAAAAGGTAATTCATCAATAGATAATTCATCAATTATTTTTAATCCTTTATGGATTATTGAGGCATTGTCCCCTCTAATTACAACTAAATCCCCACATATAGGTTGCATAGCTGGGGTATCACTTAATGGACAGTAAGCCGATACAAAAGTTTTGATATCTGAATTTTTATTTAAAGTTGGCGCTAAAGTTATTAATCTCCTTGGATTTAATGTACTTATTGATGATTCAAAAAATTGTCCTCTAAAGTCTTCAAAGTCTTTATTAGATAAATTTTCCTTCAACAAATTCAATAATTCTTCGCTATTAAGGGGCGTAGTGATAGGAAGTCCTTGATCTAGTATAAATTTTTTAGCTACTTCAATTATCTCTTGACTCAAATTTCCAGTAATTGGTCCATTTATTAATCCTTTCTGAACCAAACATTGTTCTAGCCAAGCAGGTTGCCAGACCATTAACGTAAAAGTATTAGCTCCAGAATTATCTTTATCTTCCGAAATCCATAACTTATTAAGATAATTAGAAATTTCCTGATAAGGAATCTCTAATGGGGTTTGTAGTGTTAATTGAGGTTTCATTTTTAAGGTCTGCGCCAGAAAATATTATCTTTTGAAAGTAATTGATCAGACTCAGGAGGTCCCCAGGTCATAGATTCATAATTATAAATAGGTAACTTCCAAGGAGAATTATCCATTAATTCTATTAAAGGCGTATAAAGTTTCCACGCAGCCTCTACTTCATCACTTCTTGTAAATAAGGTTGGATCAGAAAGCATTGCATCAGCTAATAATCTTACATAGCCTTCATCTGAGGGTTCTCCAAATGATTCATCATAAGAAAATTCCATCTCAACAGGTCTTGATTTCATTCCAGAACCAGGTGACTTTACTTCGAAATTAAAAGTGGCTCCTTCATTTGGCTGAATTCTAAGAATAAGTTGATTTGGGGCAGGATTTATTATTGTTGATTCAAATAAATGAACAGGAACATCTTTAAAAGTCAAGACTATTTCTCCAAGTCTTTTGGGTAGTCTTTTCCCTGTTCTCAAATAAAAAGGTACCCCTTGCCAACGCCAGTTATCGACGAAAACTTTTGTGGCAATATAAGTTTCTGTGGTGCTATTACAATTCACACCATCTTCCTGCCTATATCCTTTGAGTTGATTTGAGATATTTCCTCCCTCTCCATACTGTCCTCTTATGCAACAATTCCACGGTTCATTTTCGTCAGCAAGTTTTGAAGCTTGAAGAACCTTAGCTTTTTCATTTCTTATTGCTTCTGGTTCAAATTTTCCAGGAGGTTCCATAGCAGTAACAGCAAGCATTTGAGTCATATGATTTTGAAGCATATCTCTTAAAGCACCAGAGCTTTCGTAATAACCTGCTCTATCTTCAACACCTACTGTCTCAGATGAAGTAATTTGAACACTTGATATATAATTTCTATTCCAAATTGGTTCAAAGATAGTATTAGCAAACCTTAAAACAAGAATGTT
>QCHO01000006.1 GCA_003279535.1 Prochlorococcus sp. AG-402-C22 | reverse complement strand
AAATGGCTGTAGAGTAATTAAAGATTTAAATTTAAAAATATCGTATTCAGAGAATGTAGTATTAATTGGACCAAATGGGTCAGGTAAATCATCCTTAATAGAAATAATTAATAGAAACATATACCCAGTAATATCTAATGAATCTAAACTGAAGATATTTGACAAAGAACTTATAAATTTATGGGAACTAAGAAAAAGAATAAGTACTGTAAATAATGATATAAAAAATAGAATAAATCCAAATCTGCAAGTTTTTGATTTAATTTTAAGCGGACTATATGGAAGATATTGCTACATACAAAATAAATCCGAAAGAGACTCTTACAAGGTGGAAAAAATAATCAAGAAAATGAATATATCTAATATATCAAAAAAATATTTTTCCCATTTATCAGATGGAGAAAAACAAATTTCTCTCATTGCTAGGGCGTTAATCAAAAAACCAGATATCTTAATACTAGATGAACCAATTGCAAATTTAGATTATAAATCTAAGTTTTTTGTAATTGATAAGATTAATGAATTATCAAAATTAAATACCAAAATATTTTGCGTAACTCATGATATTTCAACTATTACAAAAATATATGACCGGATCATAATGCTTAAAGATGGAAAGATAATCGCTGACGGTCACCAAAATAATGTTATAAATAGTGAGAATCTAAATAAGTTATATGATATTGATGTAAAGGTGACTAAAGATAATGGACTTTGGAATATAAACAGAAGGTCTAAATAACAATTATAAAAATAGCTATCGCAATAGCAATAAATATAAATTTTTTACTTTTAAAAAAAGAAGAGGGTTTATTTTTAAATGAAGAAGATCCACATTTTGAGCAAACAATCTTACCTCCTAAAGATCGATCTGAGACGAATGAAGAACTTCCACAATTAAAACAGATCCTATTTACGCTCATCTAAAATAAATTTTCAGTAATTCTATTTAAATTATATTGCTAAATACCATGTAAAGAAAAACATCAAATATGTAATGATAATGAGAATCTCTTGCAATAAGCATTTTTTTAGTGCATAATTGATAATAATTCTCATTCTCATATATAAATAAATGAATTTCCATGCTTATGGAGAATCTCCTTCAAAATCAGTAAGGATAATAACTGGCCAATCCGTTTTAATAGACCCTTCATCAAGACCAAAAGGTACATGCCTGGAAGTTGAAAGTGGAATTGCTAGAGTTTATTGCCCTTGTGAAGAGACTGAAGGAATGACACTTGCTTTTTTACAATCGGGTGATCAATTAAGAACGGACCTTTTATGTAGCGAAGGTGTCTGTGTTGAAGCATTAACAGATTTGTCATTTCATAGCAATGTGAATATTGATGAAAATATTGGTTTCGATGCAGTAAATGAATGGACTTTGCAACTCCTTAGGATTAGACACTTAGGAAATGCAGAACAGCGATTACAAGCGTTGTTTTCAATACTGGTAAATCGTTTAGGTAAAAGATGTGGTAAATGGTGCGAGTTACCTTTTAGGTTAACTCACGAAAGGATTGGTGAGTTAATCGGTTCTACTCGTGTAACATCAACAAGATTAATTTCTAAATTAAGATCATCTGAGTTACTAATAGCTCCGATTGGAACTCAAACAGTCAGTGTTGATCCTTCTTTTATTGAAACATCACCGCTATAAAAACATGAAGGAATCACAATCACTTACTAACAACTTGTTAATCGAAGTTGATGTTTTATCGAATAGGCTCAGAAATATAAAACAATCTTTCAAAACTACTAGTAATAAAGCATTGAAAGAAAGGTTATTTTGTGAAAACAAAAATATTTTTAAAAGAGTAAAAGAGATTTATAAAATAGCTGAGCTCTTAAATAAAAAAAATAATGAGAAAATAAACTTTTCTAAGTTACTTGTTGAAATAACCAAAAGGACATTGAATGAAAATAAATTTGAAAGTAATCTATATTTTCTTTAAATCACTATCTATCAATAAGATCGCAGAAGGTTGATTAGACGCAAACTTAACTTTGCCAAGTATGTTTGCAAATTCATCTTCTGATTTTGTTTGAGCTTCTACAATTGGATCTAAAAATACGTTGGTTCTTGTATCTGAAATTCTCTCTGAAATAGAATAAAGTTGTTGTAGAGATGAAGTTAAATCAGCCTCCATGTTGAAGGAATAAGAAATTAAATCCTCAATTGAATCCCATCTTTGAACAGGTGCAGGAAGTTCATCTAATTTTACGCTTTGTCCTCTTGCGATTAAATAATCTGCAAATTTTTGAGCATGTTCCATTTCACCTTGTGATTCATTTAGAAAATGTGAAGCAAAACCATTTAAATCCCTCTCCTGAAACCAGAGGTATATAGAAAAATATTGCACATTGGCAAATCTTTCCATTGTTAGATGTTCAAAAATATTATCCAATAGACTATTGTCCATTGGTTGTGCAATAGCTCTTCCAGATGGACCAAAATTAATTAATTTCTTTACCTTTAGATTATTTTCGTTCATTACTAAAAAAGAAACTATATAGATAATACAACATTTTGTATAAATTAGTAATTAATTAATCCTTTAAATTAAATTAAATAATATGATAATGAAAATCAGTCTCAATACTATAAATGAATTTAAAGTTCAGTTTTTCCGAACTGCTATTAACTAATAAAATATATAAAAGTAAAAAAAAGAAATGTAAAAAGAAAAAATGCTCAAATTGGAAGGGGGGAAAGTGTAATTGCCTATAATTAAAGTTTATAAATATACCTTATGTGCACCAGGATATAAAAAATAGTAACTATTTTTATTTATAGAAAGAGAACATTTATCTCCATTACTTAGGAGATTATTAATATTAGTTCTAACCCTCAAAATGTTGTCTTTAATAGATACTTTATAGATAAGAAATTCACCAAGAAATTCCTTAGATATTACATTCGCATCACCAGATTTTGATTTTTTAATTGAAATAAATTTAGGTGAAATTGACATTTTTTTAATATGTGTATTATTTGATAACCCTGAACTATTTATTTCTCCTAAACAAGACATAAATGAATTACCAGTTTTTTTGAGATTAATAATATTATTTCCCAAAATAAAACTACTCACAAATATAGTCTTTGGATTATTTAGAAGGTTAATTGGTGTATCAATTTGATGAATTTTACCTTCATTCATAACGGCAACTTTATCGCAAATTGACATGGCTTCTTGAGGGTCATGAGTCACCATCAATCCGCTTGCATTACAGCTTCTTAGAATATTTGGCAGTTCACTTCTCAATTTAAGTTTGACATGCATATCAAGACTACAAAAGGGTTCATCTAATAAAATAAAATTTGCACCTGGAGCGAGAGCCCTTGCAATTGCTAGTCTTTGTTTTTGTCCTCCAGACAATTCATGTGGGTACCTTCCAATAAAACTATCAAGACCAACAACATTTAGTAAATAATCAACTCTAGATCTATCTTTTTTGTTTTTCAAACCAAAAATCACATTCTCTAAAACAGTTAAATGAGGGAAAAGTGCATAGTCTTGAAAAACCATACCTATATTTCTTTTCTCAGGGCTGAGAATTTTTTTCCTACTTGAAATTTCGATATTATTTAAAGAAATCTTTCCTTTAGAGGGATATTCGAACCCTGCGATTAATCTCAAAAGAGTAGTTTTTCCGCAACCAGAAGGACCAAGCAAACCTAATAATTCGTCATTTTCAATTTTTAGGTTAATTTCATTTAATATCCAATTTGAATTTTCTCGCTTATCATATTTATGATGCAGATCATCAATTATTAACGCATCCTTTTTCACAAAATTCTTCTTCTTTAAATATATTAAGTTAGCAGAAAATATTAACTAAAATTATCAATTGTATAATTTTATACACCACTCAATTTTCAAATTTAATGAGAAAGGCTGAAAGAGCAGAAATAATAAGCAAGGAACTAAAAAAGCTATATCCATCGCCTCCTATCCCTCTTGATCATACAAATGCATATACACTTCTCGTCGCCGTAGTTTTAAGCGCTCAATCAACAGATAAGAAAGTTAATGAATTAACAAAAAGCTTATTTAAAGTTGCAGATAATCCAGAAAAGATGGTGAAGCTAGGTATTAATGGCATTTATGAATACATAAAATTTTTAGGTCTATCTAATCAAAAATCAAAGAACATTTTTAACCTATCTAAAATATTAATTGAGAAGCATAAAAGTAGAGTACCAAATACTTTTGAAAAGCTTGAATCTCTTCCAGGAGTAGGACACAAAACAGCCTCAGTTGTAATGTCACAAGTGTTTAATGTCCCCTCTTTCCCAGTGGATACGCATATACACAGATTGTCGCAAAGATGGGGTTTATCAAATGGAGATAGCGTAATTCAAACAGAAAAAGACCTAAAAAAAATGTTTCCAGTTAATGATTGGAATACCTTACATCTGCAAATAATCTTTTATGGCAGAGAATACTGCACCGCAAGAGGCTGTGATGGAACAAAATGTTATTTATGTCGTACTCTTTACCCAAAAAGAAAAAAGAAATTTATATGTAAAAAACCCTAATAAATTTATATAATAATTTAATTAGTTTTTTTATCATGAAAATAGCAATTACTGGTGCATCGGGGAAAACAGGTTATAGGATTTCCGAAGAGGCAGTTAAGAAAGGATATAAAGTAAGGCAAATTATTAGAAAGAATTCAAAAGTTCCCGAGGGACTAGAAAGTTTAGAAACAACTAGAGTTTCATTAGATAATAAAAAAGAACTTGATAAAGCGTTAAAAGATATTGATGCTTTGGTAATTGCTACTGGTGCTAGAGCATCATTAGACTTAACTGGTCCTGCAAAGGTTGATGCGCTAGGTGTATATAGGCAATTGGAGAGTTGCAAAAGAGTAGGCATTAAGAGAATTATTTTAGTAAGTTCTCTTTGTACTGGTAAATTATTTCACCCATTAAACTTGTTTGGTTTAATTCTTATTTGGAAGAAAATAGGTGAAAATTTTCTACGAAATTCAAATTTCGAATGGACGATTATTAGACCTGGAGGATTAAAGGAAAATGAAAATATTAAATCAGAAAATATAAACTATTCAAAGGAGGATGCTCAAATTAATGGATCAATCCCAAGAAGATTAGTAGCACAATGTTGTATAGATTCTTTAAAAAACAAGGATTCTATTAATAAATTAATAGAAGTAACGAGTTCAAATGATAATAAAAAGATATCTTTTAAAAAAGCTATGCAAATGATTTAAAAGATGTAAATATATAAAATAAAACTATGAAAATAAACCCCAAAATTGACGCATTACAATTAATGCTCACTGATTTAAGAACAAGAAATGAACCAATAAGACATAAGGCTGCATTTAAAGGCTGTCAACCGGAATTTCAAAGTCTTGTATCAAGGTTAATAAAGCAGTTAGAGGATGAATTGGTTTCTGAAAAGCTTACTAATCGTGATAGTTAAAAAATTTACATTACTTAAATGAACTTAAGTTATCTAATCTTGCTTGTTCTGAAAGTTCATCATATCCTCCAAAAAATTTATTATCTAAAAATATTTGAGGGAAAGTATTATGGCTACTTTGGGCCATTATTTTTTGAAAGCTTTCGTCATTATCAATTAAAGTAACTTCATGAGGGATGGATAAAGAATTAAGCAACCTAATTGCTCTTTTAGACCAAGGACAATCCTTTAAAATATAGGCTTTTACTCGTGATTCATTTGTAATTAAATCATTATTAGAGATGTTAATAATTTTTTGCTCAAAAGAAATTAATAATATGTCAGTTCCTTTTTTTACAATGCATCCTTCCTCAAGATGACCCCCAAAGACATTACATCCCTCATCTGCGAAACTCAAATGAAGATGAACATCCCCTTTATTAAAATGACCATTAAGAGAAACTATCTCTAGATTTCCTTCGAATTTATTTATCTCTTGATTTCCTGGGCATTGAATACATACTGTTTTAAGATTGCCTACTACGCCTGAAACATAACCGTATAAATTATTTGCGAAAGAATATTCTTTAATTGATTTTATCAAATCAGATTCAGGAGATAGCTTTAGGCTATGAGGCTGCATTAGATATTATTAATAATTTTTTAATATAAAACATCAACAATAATAAAGAAAAGAAGGGTTCATAATCTTTAGGATTCTGATTTAAATTAATTTTGAGAGTCTAGCATTAAAAGAATTTTTGATTAGTTTTACTGAAATTTAAGCTTCTGGAGAGTGTAATATAATTTTTATATAGAAAAATTAATTTGTTAAATAAAAAAATTCTCGAAAAATTGGCCTTAAATATTCCTAACTTATTATCGATATCTCGCCTTTTCCTTGTATTTCCTTTAATTCTTTTTTTAGAAATTAATAGACCTTTATATGTTTTTATTTTGATTATTATTGGTGGTTTAACTGATTATTTTGACGGGTTAATTGCAAGAAAATATAATCTTAAAACAAGATTAGGAGCTATCCTTGATCCCTTAAGCGATAAAATATTTTATTTAATTCCATTAGTATTCCTCTGCAAAAATAATTTAATACCTTTCTGGTCTTTAGCATTGATTTTATTTAGAGAGTTAATAATCTCTAGTCTGAGGAACTTAACATTAGACGGTTTGCCGGCGTCTCAGTTGGGCAAATCTAAAACATTTTTCTTTTTTATTTCAGTAATCACATTCTTTTCACCATTAAAAATAAGCTTTTTGAATAATTTTGCTTTAATTTTTTATTGGATAGGATTCATACTGACTTTTGTTACTTTATTTGGCTATTTAAGAATTAAAAAGAATCTTATCTGAATTTTCATCAAACCTCTCACCCTTTTTATAATTAAAATCTTTTACAAAACTATCCTTTAGTCCATTAAGTAAATCAAAATTTGGTTCCCAATTCAAATCACTCTTAATCTTAGAAATATCAGTCTGATAATGATTTAATCTAATTGGAAATCCCTTTCGAGATTTAGGATCTAATTTTTGATAATCAAATGTTCTCAAAGAAATTTCATTTTGGTTAAATCCAAGCACTTTCGCACAGAAATAAATTAAGCCTTTAATTGTAACTCCTTTCTCACCTGAGCAGTTGTAGATATTATTTTTAGAATTTTCAAAATTAATGCACCTAATCATTACATCAGTTAGATCTGAAACATGGCCTAGCTGGGTAATTAAAGACCCGTCACCGGGTATTGGAATGGATTTATTGGTAAATAATCTTTCAAAAAACCAATTTTCAATTTTATTATAATTTCCTGGTCCATAAATATAAGTAGGTCTAAAACTTGTAAAAGGAATTTTTTGTTTTATCAACCATTCTTCTGTCTCAAATTTTCCTTTGTGCCGACTATTTTGATCAATCGGATCATTTTCATGTAAGGGTAATTCACAATTATCTTTATAAACTCCTGCAGAGCTGACATAAATATATCTCTGGAAAGAGTTATCTAAATTTTCTATAAGAAGTTTCGTTTGTTCTAACTCTCTTCCAGAAATGTCATAGATAACATCATACTTTTCATTTTTCAGTTTTACTATACTTTCCAAATTATTCCTATCACCCTTAATTAAATTTGTTTTTTCAGGATTCTTTTTATTGCCTCTTGTGAAAATATCAATATCATGATTTTGTCTTAATAACTTTCCAACAAGAGACTTGCCAACAAATCTAGTACCACCCATTACAAGAATTTTCATATTCAAAAAATATTTAACTGAAGTAGTAATCTTAAATAGAATTACATAATGAATAGTACTACTAAGAAGTAATTAATGAAAAGGATGATTCTATGGAACTAATACCAGCTATTGATTTAATGAATGGTAAGTGTGTAAGGCTTTTTAAAGGCGACTTTAATAAAAGAAAAGACTTCAAAAAAGAGCCTCATGAGCAGGCTAGATTTTGGGAAAGCGAAGGAGCAAAATATATACATATAGTTGATTTGGATGCTGCAAAAACTGGATTACCAACAAACGATAGATCAATAAAAGAAATTGCAAAGTCTGTTAACATACCTATTCAAATAGGTGGGGGTATAAGGTCTCAAGAAAGGATAGAACAATTATTTTCTTATGGTATTGATAAAGTTATAATGGGAACCTCTGCAATAGAAAATAAAGAATTAGTTAAAGACTTATCAAATAAATTTCCTGGAAGGATAATTGTTGGTATAGATGCAAAAGATGGAAAAGTTAGTACAAGGGGGTGGCTTGAGCAATCTAATATTTCAGCCACAGATCTAGTAAAGGAGTTTTCTTCATTTAAAATAGCTAGTTTTATTGTTACGGATATAAATACAGATGGGACGTTAGAAGGAACAAATGAAGAATTCATAAAAAACATACTTGAGATTACAGATATTCCAGTAATAGCCTCAGGAGGTGTTGGTTCGATTTCTGATTTATTATCCTTAGTTAAATTTGAAAATTCTGGACTCTTTGGAGTAATTGTAGGTAAAGCTCTATATGAAAATAAATTTACAATATACGAAGCAAATAATGTATTGTCATCAAAGAGACTAACTGACTTTGATTTAAACAACAATTTCTACGCATAAAAATTATAAAAATTGATTTAAGGCTGGTATTTGCAGTAATTGTTAGTTAATTTTGTATAAGATATAAGAAATCTAGTCTTGGAATTAATTTCAAAAAAATCGATATTAATTATTGCTCCAAGCTTAATAGCAGAATCTTTATCGCTTAAGTTAACATCTCTAGACCAAAATTTAGACATTAATTTTAATAATGGAATAGGTGATAAAACTCCGGATTTAGTTATATGGAACATTCTTAATTTCCAATCAGAAGATCTTATAAGGTTGGAATTATTAAAATTAAGAGAAAGATGTGATGAGTCAAAGTTTCTTATAATACTCTCTGGTGAACTTGTCTATGAAGCAAAAAATACTCCATCGTTAAATGCTGAAGGTTTTCTTTTAAATCCCAGTGCGGAAAAAGTTCTTGAATCAATTGATACCATATTAAATGGCGGAAGGGTATTTGATATTGAAAATAATTCCATGGTTCAATTAAAAAAAGTTAAAACTCTTTCTTTTAGTCAAAAAATACTAACTTCAGGTCTTAAACAAATAGATACTGAGATTAACTATATATTCAAATATGTTAACTCTGATTCGACTCCGGAATTTTATAAATTTATTTTAAAAGGAAGATTAAGAGAACTTATAACAGCTAAATCTTTTCTTATTTTCTTATGGGGTAATTCACTAGAACTTTATACAGAGGCAGTTTACACTGAAAATAAAAACAATCTTGAAAATAAGAATACTGTATTCATTAAAGATAAAAACGGTATAGAAATATGGAATTTAATTTTTGATAGATTAAAAGAAAGGTATAGCTCAACTAACCTACAGGTTGAATTTAATAATTCATCAATAATTCTCTCCGGCATAAAGAAAGAATTCATTTCACGACTAATATGCAAAATGTTAGATGAGTTAGATAATTTAGTAAAAAATATTAAGGAAAACTATAAGGAGAAAGATTTTAAAAATGATTTAAATTCTCTCATAAAAGAACTTAAAGTTAATACAGTTTCAAATATCACAGATAGCTACTTTAGATTAAAAAAAGGAGGCGAATCTATTTCAATAAATGATTATATTTATAATGAAGTAAGTTGTGAGGAGATAGATAAAGAATCTCATGAATCAATAATGTTTATTGAGCCAATCATTCAAAATGAAGCTCTAGACTATGATGGAAGATTATTACCTCTATATGAAACAGAATCGTTTTTGATCCTTGAAAATATAATTTCAAATTGGACAATAAGGAACTGTAATTTATTAGCCTCTGAAATATTTAATATTTGCTCTTCTTGGCCTGAATTAAGAACTGTACTTATAAATCCAGAATTACAATCAACAAGAAATTTTGAAAGGTTTAGAAATAATATCAATAACTACAATCGCTGGCATGATTATATTTATATGCCTATCTACTTGTATGAGAGTAAACGAGAATATATTGATATTATCGAAAAAAAATTCACCCGTTACTTTAAAAATGAAAATAGGGAGAAGGAATTAGAGAATCTAGAATGGCTACAAAAACAAGTTACATTGTTAGTTGAGATAAGAGATGCCGTAGCGCCGCAGTTAGAAGTTGCGGTAAAATATATCGGTAATCTTTTCGTAACTTTTCTCACAAAAGTCGTTGGCAAAGCTATCGGACTAGTTGGGAAGGGAATCCTACAAGGATTAGGAAGATCAAGTTCAAAGTAAGTTTTTAAACTTTAATGAAAATAATTCAATGGATCCTAATAGCATTAATTTTCTTAAGTCCATATAAAGCAAATGCCTCTAGAGATTCTAATAGTTACGATGGCAATATCTTTCCTATATATGCAGGAAATGGAGCAATAGTTCCACCTCAGACAACTCTTCAGGAATCATTAAAAAATAAAAGAGTTGCAGTTTTATTTTTTTATCTTGATGACAGTTCTGATAGTAAAGCTATGGCTCCGATAATATCTGGTTTGGATTTGATATGGAGAAATAATATAGATATCATTGCTCTAACTACAGATGAATTACAAAATAAAGAGAAGTCAGATCTTCCAAATGAACCTAATTATTATTGGAACGGATTAATTCCACAAACCATTATTATAAATAGTGATGGGGAAGTTAAATATGATAAAAATGGAATGATTAATATCGATGAATTAAACAAAGTTATAGGAGAACTAAAAGGAATTGATATAGAAGATACGACATTTTCTGTAGAAAGTTTTAATGAATATAACAGTATCATTTCTGAAAAAAAAGATAAAAACAAAAACTAATTATTATAAAAAATGATATTAATAAATATCCTCTTAATTCTTTTAATTTTTTTAATTAGTTCAGATTTATATATTAAAAAATCACCCAAATCAAAGTTATTTCTTGTACCTATAAATTACAAAGTCAAAAAAAAAGATAGTTTAAACGAATTAATTATTGATTTAAAAATAACTAATAAAAGTAAAACCAAAGAGACAATGATAAATAATATGAATTTTGAATTAGATTTTTTTAAAAGTAAAGGTACAGAATATTGCCAAAATTTAAAATATCAAGAAGATATCTATATTTATGATAAAAATAAATTAAAAAATTTAAATAATTATTGGCCAACAACAATTATCAAGTCAAATTCAGAATTATTTGTAAGAATAATATATAAATTTAGCAATAATAATTTTAGAAAAAAAATAAAATATTTATGGTTAAAAGTATTTTGGGAGAACTATGGACATTTTGGTATTTCAACAAATAAGGATTGTTTGTTAATTAATTTAGATGGTCAAAAACAAAGACAGAAAGAAGTTTTTGAAATTCCTATAAATAATAGATATAAAGCTTTTGCTATTAAAACTGATTTACTTGGTTGCTTTGATGACCCAATAAATACTGTGATTGAATACTGTAAAGGAATTGTAGAAAAAAATGATATTTTAACAATTGGTGAGAGCCCACTAGCGATTATGCAAAATAGATATATTTCCCCTCAAAATTTAGAATATAGTTTATTTTCCAAAGCTTTATGTTATTTTTTTCACCCAACAAGCAGTCTCGCAACAGCTTGCGGCATGCAATTATTAATAAATAAAATTGGGATCACAAGAATAACCTTTGCATTAATTCTAGGATTTCTCTTCAAATTAGTTGGCATTAAGGGTATGTTTTATAGATTAACTGGTTCAGAATCATCTCTCATTGATGATATAAGTGGTACAGTCATACCCTATGACAAAAGTATAGTTATGGGTCCCCTTAATGCTGATTTATTTTGTAAGGAGGTCTCAAAATATCTAAATATAGATGTTGCTGTAGTCGATGTAAATGACCTAGGAGGTGTAAAAGTATTAGCTAGTTCAAATAAAAAAGTAGATAAAATACTCAAAAAATCCTTAATATGTAATCCAGCTGGCAATGGCGATGAAAAAACTCCTATAGTGTTAATAAGAGAAAAAAGTAAATGAAAAAAGATACCCTTCATTCTTTTAAGTCTGAAAAAGGAGTGGAAATAACCTTTGAAGAACTCCACATCCGTCATATTAACCTTTTAATAGATATCAAAAATAAGGAATTGAATAATTGGTTTTTAAAGATGGCAATTATTAATACATTTGATGACTTAAAAATATTTTTAAATAATTTAAAGAAAAATAAGAATAAATGCATAATTGCCATTTGTGGAAACGAGATCATCGGTTATTTGAATATTTTTCCTTTGAATAAAAAAGAGACATGCCTAAAAATATCCAAGCCTAAGTTAATTAACAACAATTGCTCTTTAACAGAGAAACAATTAACTTTAAGATTAATAAAAAAATCTATCTCAATCACAGACATTAAGACTTCAAGTTGGATAATTAACGCAGATATAAATAATATTGACCTTATATCAACTTCAAGAGAATTAGGCTTTCAACCTTTAGGAGAGATAATACTTTGGGATGGTTTTGATTTAAATAAATCCATAAAGAAAAATACCCAAGACTTTGAATTAATCAATGAATTCCAAAACATCACTAAACAAAATATATTGAAAATAGTAAATTTCATAAGATCAAATCAATCGCCTTTAATAAGAAAAATTTTAGATTTTGATCAGGACGATATTCTAAAAAGAAATAATTCAAAAAGTAGTGCCTTAATATATGAAAATTCTGTTTTATGCACAATTTTAAAAGATATAAATTATCAAAACGAAGAAATTTATACTTTAACTATAAGTAGATATTGGGATAATAGATTCAATAGTATTTTAAAAGAATTTATAAAAAGATTTTTTGCAAAAGATCCCATCTCTTATCTAAAAACCTATAAAGAGAATTTTCAACTAAATACCTTCCTCGAAGAATGTAAATTAAAAGAAAAGAATCAAGAAATTATTCTAATCAGGAACACAATAGTTAAGAATGAAGCCAAACAAGTAAATAAAATAAATCAATCCTTGGAATCAATCTTTGAAAAATTAAGTCCTCAAGGTAATCCATATCCATCTCCTTTTCCATTAAAAACAAAGTGAAATTTTGTAAGCCTAAACCCAGGTCGATTTTAAGTTTGGATGTAGGTAGTAAAAGGATAGGATTGGCTTATTGTGATCCCTTATGCATAACATCAAATATACTTCCAGCAGTAAAAAGGTTTGAAAATAATCAAGAACTTAAAATTATTAGGAATCATATAGATAAATTTAATTTGACTGGTTTTATTGTTGGGGTTCCACTTGATGAGGAGGGTAAAATGACCCCTCAAGCTATTGACTGTGAAAGTTACGGTCAATTACTTTCAAATGAATTAAAGCTTCCATTTTCTTATGTAAACGAACATAGTTCAACTTGGGAATCTTCAGAAAGATTTGGAATAAAAAAAGATAAATCCGGATTGATTGATAGTTTTTCAGCAAAAATAATACTTGAACAATGGATCAAAGAAGGTCCTGAATTAGAAGAAATAGCTGGTAAACGTCAGATAAAATATTAGTATTAAAAAGGATAGATAATTTTTAAATGAAAGAAGCCAACCCAAATGATAATTATAATGCACAGACTCTAATACTAAATGACTCAAATGGAAACGAGCTATTTTGTTATCTTGAACAATTAGTAAGTGTTAAAGGCCAAGAATATGCTTTATTAACACCAGTTGATACTCCAGTAAGTCTTTTTAAGATAAATGAAAAAGATGAACCTGAACTAATTGAGAAAATAGATAAAAATGAACAAATACTTAAAAATGCTGAAGCGGTTCTTCAAGAACATGATTTAAGACTTATCAGATCAGCAGTTACATTAACAGTATCAGGAGAACTTGAAGAACCAATTTACGATGAATTAGAAGAAGATTACGGCGATGATGATAGTGAGAGTTATGAATTGCTTGTTAACTTTAATCTTTTTGACCAAGAATATGGCTTATATATTCCACTAGATCCTTTTTTTATTGTGGGTAAATTAAAAGAGAAAGGGGCCTTATTAGTTGAAGATGATGAGTTCGATAAAATTCAACCATTGATTGAAACTGAGCTTGAAAAAAGTAGTTCTTAAAATAAATGAGATCTATCCTAAAAGTCAATTGGGATTCAAACTTACCAATATATGCGATTTCTCAATCTGAGTTGCAAAAAAAAGGAATTCATTCTTTATTGCTAGACGTGGATGGGACTTTAGTAAATAGAAAATCAAATATGATCCCAAAAGCTGTAAAAAATTGGATCATAGAATCTAAAAAACTTTTCTCCTTATATTTAATAAGTAATAATCCATCAAAAAAAAGAATCGCAAAAATAGCGAAAGTATTAAATTTAAGGTACAAATACAATGCATCAAAACCAGGGAAAAAAGTAACTTTGTCTGCTATCAAAGAAATTGGCAATGAGCCAAAAAATATAGCCATTATTGGCGACAGAATTTTTACAGATATTATTGTTGGGAATAGATGTAAGATAAAAACAATATTAGTTAAGCGATTAAATAGTGATGGCTTGCCTATAAAATTTAATTTAACTTTGACAATAGAAAAATTAATTTCTCATTTTATAAAATGAAAACTTGGGTTATAAAAATTGGTACTAGCATTCTAAGAGGAACTGAGAAAACATCTACAGAAGAAGTAATTGAAACCCTTTCTAGATCCTTTACAAATTTTCTTTCAAAAGGGAACAAATTAATTTTAGTAACTAGTGGAGCTGTTGGATTAGGTTGCCAAAAATTAAATATTAAAACGAGACCAAATGATTTAAGTACCCTTCAAGCTACTGCTGCAGTAGGTCAAGTTAATTTAATGTCTCTCTACGATAGAGTATTTAATAAATTAGGTCACAATATTGCTCAAATTTTAATAACTAAAGCTGATTTCAATTCACGAGAATCCTTTAATAACGCTTCTAAAACATTAAAAAAATTAATCGATTTGAATGTTATTCCAATAGTAAATGAGAATGATACAGTATCAAATGAAGAGCTTAAATATGGAGATAATGATACCCTCTCTGCTTTAGTTGCCTTAGCTATAAATGCTAACAAGCTTATTTTATTAACCGATATTGAAAATCTATACTCAAAGGATCCACGTAATAATAAAGATGCGCAACCTATTAAAGAAGTCCATAATAGTGAATTAAAAGAAATTAAAGATAAAAATATTCAAAACTCAAATAATGAATGGGGAACAGGAGGAATTTCTACAAAATTAATTTCTGCAGAAATAGCAACAAAAGGAGGAGTTGAAGTCCAATTAGTTGATGGAACTAATAATAAAAACTTAATTGAAATTTTTAATGATAATAAAATTGGAACTTTATTTTATCCAGTAGAAAAACCTATAGGAAACAAAAAAAGTTGGCTTTCACATGCAATTCAAACAGTAGGAAAAATCACATTAGACGATGGAGCTTCTTTTGCAATTAAAAAAAAAGGTGCCTCACTTTTAGCGGTTGGTGTTAAGAATGTAGAAGGAAACTTTACGGTTAATCAGGCAGTTAAAATCGTAAATACAAATGATAAAGAAGTTGCAAAAGGTTTAGTATCAATAAGTAGCGACAAATTAAGAAGTATCTTAAATAATAAAGAAAATAACAACTCCTCGATAATTGTCGTACACAGAGATGTTCTTGCTCTCTCTTAGAAAAAAATTAAAACTGAAAAATGCTTTTAAGTGATTTAGTTGATCTAATAAAAAAAGGAAATTCAAATTTTATTAGTGCCAATATTTTTGAAGATTTAAATATAGATAATGCTGCCTCATTAGATGTTGCAGTTAACCATCAAATATCTTTTTTAGAAGAAAATAACATCCTTAAAGAAAAATTAGATCAAACTAAAGCATCAGCAATAATAACTACTAACAACCATGACATCGTTAGTTCCCTAAAGAAACTCAATATATCAAACATAATCGTTAAAAATCCAAGAATTGCATTTGCAGAAGTATTGGATTGTTTATATAAAACAATAAATTTCAAACCAGGAATTCACTCTTCAGCAGTTATAGATAAAACAGCAATAATTGGTGCAGACTGCCATATTGGACCTAATGTTTATATTGGTGAAAATACTGTAATTGGTGACAATAATCATATTCTTCCTGGATCATCAATTTTAGGCAATGTTCGAATAGGAAATAATAATATAATTCATTCAAATTGTGTTATTTACGAAAATACTACGCTAAAAAATAATTGTGTAATTAATTCAAATTCTGTTATTGGATCAGAGGGATTTGGTTTTATTCCTAAAGATGGCAAATGGGTAAAGATGCCTCAAAAAGGTGGTGTAAAAATAATGAGTTTTGTAGAAATTGGAACGAATTGTTGTATTGATAGACCGGCAGTAGGATTTACTTTTATTGATGAGGGAACAAAGTTGGATAATTTAGTACAAATAGGTCATGGAGTTAAAATTGGTAAGAATTGCGCATTTGCAGCTCAAGTTGGTATCGCTGGAGGTGCAAATATTGGAGATGGTGTTATTTTGGCAGGGCAAGTAGGAGTCAATAATAGAGTAAAAGTTGGGAATAATGTCATAGCGAGTTCAAAATGCGGGATCCATTGTGACATAGAAGATGGCAAGGTAATTAGTGGTTTCCCCGCGATGGAAAATAAATCATGGCTAAGGAGTTCAAGTATTTTTAAAAAATTACCAGAATTAGCAAAAAAACTTAGACAATTAGACAAGCAATAATTTATTGTTCTATTAAACAAAAATTTAAATGAAGAAATATAAGATTGTTTTATTGTCAGGAGACGGAATAGGTCCAGAGATTTCAGAAATTTCAAAAAAAGTTTTAAAAAAGCTTTCAAAAAATCATAATTTCGATATTGAGATTATTGAAAAATTATTTGGAGGGATAGCTTATGAAAAATATGGGACTCCTGCTCCAGATGAGACACTAGATCAATGCAAAAAAAGTGATGCTGTACTTTTAGCATGTGTTGGAGATATTAAATATGACTCTCTTGCAAGAGAATTAAGACCAGAAAGTGGGTTACTAAAATTAAGATCTGCCCTAAACCTTTTCGCAAATATCAGGCCTGTCAAAATAAGAAAATCTCTTATAAATGCAAGTACATTAAAAAAAGAAATAGTTGAAAATGTAGATCTTATCGTTGTAAGAGAATTAATAGGCGGTATTTATTTTGGAAACCCAAGAGGACATATAACAAATACAAAAATCCCAAAAGCTTTCAATACGATGGTTTATGATTCGGCCGAAATAGAGAGAATAACTGAAATAGCAATAAAAATTGCTCACCAAAGAAATAAAAAAATATGTTCTGTTGACAAATCAAACGTTCTTGAGGTTAGTCAATTGTGGAGAGATACAGTTTTAAATATCACCTCAAAAGATAAAAATATATCTCTAAGCAATATGTACGTTGATAATGCAGCAATGCAATTAGTTAGAGATCCTGGTCAATTTGATGTGATTTTAACCAGTAATTTATTTGGTGATATTTTAAGCGATTTAGCTGCAATGATAACTGGTTCTATTGGTATGCTTCCATCTGCTTCTCTAAACAATAATGGTCCAGGAGTTTTTGAACCTGTTCATGGTTCGGCTCCTGATATAGCGGGTAAAAACATGGCAAATCCTATTGCGATGCTTTTATCCGCTTCCATGATGTTAAAAATTGGATTAAATGAAGAAGAAGCCGCAGAAAATTTAGAAACTGCTATTGATAAAGTTTTATCAAACGGATTTAGAACAGCCGATTTAGCTGATGAGTCTTCTGAAGTTTTATCTTGCAGTGAAATCGGAGATAAAATAATAGATGAAATTTAAAAAAAATTAATAAATAAAAAAATATTTTTAAGTAAAACATAAAGTTGGCATATGACCTGTCAGAATCATTAGATATTGTTTTTAAAAAATGTCAAAACGTCATCCAGTAGTCGCTGTAACAGGATCTTCAGGAGCAGGAACAAGTACAGTAAAAAGAGCCTTTGAGCATATTTTTGCCAGAGAAGATATTATACCCGCAGTTGTGGAAGGTGATAGTTACCACAGGTTTGAAAGAATGCCTATGAAAAAAGCTATGGCAGAGGCTCTTTCAAAAGGTGAAAATTTTTCGCACTTTGGTCCAGATGCTAATCTTTTTGACAAGCTAGAAGAACTTTTTAAAATCTATGGTGAAACTGGAGGAGGAAAGAAAAGATATTATCTACATAGTCTTGAAGAAGCAGAAGAACATAATACTAGACTTGGGACATCCTTAGAACCTGGACAATTTACTCCATGGGAAGATATTCCTGAGGGAACAGACGTACTTTTTTATGAAGGTTTGCATGGCGGGGTAGAAGGTGATGGATACAATGTGGCATCTTATGCTGATTTACTTGTTGGTGTTGTTCCGATAACAAATTTAGAGTGGATCCAAAAAATCCATAGAGATAACGCAGAAAGAGGTTACTCAGCGGAAACCATTGTGGATACAATATTGAGAAGAATGCCTGATTATATAAATCATATTTGTCCACAATTCAGCAAAACCGATATTAATTTCCAAAGAATTCCCACAATTGACACTTCCAATCCTTTCATATGCAGGAATATCCCAACTCCTGATGAGAGCTTTGTGATCATACATTTCAGAAAAGGGGCAAGAGAGAAATGGGGGATTGATTTTCAATACTTGCTTGGTATGATTAACGATTCATTTATGTCAAGTCCAACAAGTATCGTTGTAAATGGTGGAAAAATGGGTTTCGCAATGGAACTAATTCTTACTCCAATAATTCATAAAATGATTGAGGAGAAAAATAATGGATAATTAATTTTCAATTATTCAGTTAAATCATTATATTTTTCTTAAACTTCAAAGGAGTTTCTAATCTAGAAAATCTCAAATTTTTATATATCTTTCTTGATAAAAGTACCTTGTTTAGATTTAAATAGAAAAAACAGGTAATGTTGTGTCATTAATCGACTGGTTTGCCGCAAGGCGTAAAGATCAATTTGTTGGGAAAGTTTCGCAAGATACTGATGAGGGAGATGGTTTGTGGGTTAAATGTTCAGAATGTTCGCAAGTAGCCTATAGAAAAGACCTAATTTCAAATTTCAATGTTTGTAGTAATTGTGGACACCACAATAGGATTAATAGCGATGAAAGGATAAATATAATTGCTGACAAAAACTCATTCAAAGAGTTTGATAGTTCACTAAGTCCTACAGATCCTTTAGGTTTTAAAGATAGAAGATCATATGCTGATCGAATTAAAGAAAGTCAAGCAGGTACAGGTTTAAGAGATGGAGTCGTAACAGGTATCTGTTCTGTAAATTCAATGCCTTTAGCATTAGCTGTTATGGATTTTAGATTTATGGGAGGATCCATGGGTTCAGTAGTTGGTGAAAAAATTACAAGGATAATTGAGAGAGCAACTTTAGAAAATTTTCCAATTCTTATTGTTTGCGCATCAGGAGGAGCAAGGATGCAAGAAGGCATGTTAAGTCTCATGCAAATGGCAAAAATATCTGGAGCACTAAAAAAACATAAAGAAAAAAATCTTCTATATATGCCCTTATTAACGCATCCAACCACTGGGGGGGTAACAGCAAGCTTTGCAATGTTAGGTGATTTAATTTTGGCGGAACCTAAAGCTCTTATTGGATTTGCTGGAAGAAGGGTTATAGAACAAACATTAAGAGAAAAATTACCCGATAATTTTCAAACAGCTGAATATCTGCTCGAGCATGGTTTTGTTGATGTAATAGTAAAAAGGAAAGATCTTAAAGATACTCTGACTAAAATTTTAAAAATTCATGGTGTAAAAGAACTTGCAAAAGCAAATATATAAAATGAGAATTATTTCAAATTTCTTTTATTTTTCTTTAAGCGTTTTATTTTTTATTTTAAATTTTGCTCCATATTCTCATGGAATAGGAAATGTTGACTGGGTCCTACTAAAAGAGAATAATGAAGGGAAAGAATGGCTTGATAAAGGCAGTATTAAGCCGCTTCCCAATGGTGAAATAAGTGTCTTAACAAAGTTCTTTAAAAATCCAACTAATTCTGATGATGATGGAGAGTTATCACTTTATGTAATGAGAATTAATTGCGATGAAAAAAAGTTCAAAGATACTTCCATAAATGGAATACCTCAATTCAATTCAAAATGGCAAACTTCAAATAATGATGAACTCATAGATGTTGTTATTGAAAATAGCTGTTCAGAGTTTATTAATGGATAATAATGAATTCTAAAAATAAAAAATTAAAAATAGCAATCGCTGGACTAGGTTTTGGTAAAAAAATTCATTTAGAAGCATTAAAAGAGTCTGATTACTTAACTCCTGTAGCTATTTATCATTACGAGAAAAAGCAAAAATCGATATTAGAAAAAGAAACGGGCTTAGATTTTTTTCATGATTGGGATGACTTACTTAAATCTCCAGAAATTGATGGGATCATTATTGCTACCCCTCCTGAATCAAGATTTAAATTGGCAAAAAGCGCGCTTGAAAACAATAAAAATTTGCTACTAGAAAAACCTGTTTCAATATCGTCCCTTGAAATAGAAGAGCTTCAGAGAATATCTTTGATTAAAAACTTAAGCGTATGTGTTGATTTCGAATATAGAGTAGTGCCTCTTTTTCTTCAGACAAAAAAACTTCTTGATGAAAATATTTTAGGAGAAATATATTTAGTCAAATTAGATTGGTTAATGGGGAGCAGATCAGATCCTAAAAGAGCTTGGAATTGGTATTCTTTGGAAAAAAAAGGTGGAGGAGTTATTGGCGCCTTGGGTACTCATGCATTCGACATGTTGAATTGGTTTTTTGGAGAATCAATAAATGTATCTGGTAAGTTAGCAACATCAATCAAAAAAAGACCTTTACCTAATTCATCTGATTTAAATGATGTTACTAGTGAGGATGTTTGTCTCGCTAATATAGAAATATCAAACTACAGCTCCAATCTTATTCCATGTCAGGTATCTTTATCATCAATTTCTAAAAACGGTAGAGGATTTAGTTTAGAAATATATGGAAGCGAAGGTTCACTTATTCTTAAAAGCGAGAACCAAAAAGATTATGTCCATGGTTTTAATTTGAAATATTCAAACAACGAAAATAAAATACTAAATCTAACTGCAGATTCAAGTTTTAATTTTGAAAAAACATGGACTGATGGGAGAATAGCTCCAGTTGTAAGAATCCAAAATTTATGGGCTGAGAGTATTTTAAATAAAACACCCATCATCCCAGGCTTAAGTGAGGGACTTGCTAGTCATAAAGTTTGCGAAGCTATAAGAGAATCTTCTAAAAGCGGATTAAGAATCAAAATTTAAGACTATACATTAATAAGTAGCAATTATCACCCGATAAAGTATTGGATTGATTTTATTTTTTTTTCATATTCTGGAAAAATCAATTGAATTGAATTATTAAAGAATGGCTTTAAATTATTACAAAAATGAGCTTAAAGAAAATGCTCAATTACTAGCTTCTAAAGGGAAAGGGATATTAGCGGTAGATGAATCCACTAAAACAGTAGGTAAAAGACTCGCTGGAATTGGCGTTGAGAATACTGAAGACAATAGAAAGGCATATAGAGGAATGCTTTTTACTACAGAAGGTCTTGGTAAATATATAAGTGGAGCAATCCTCTTCGAAGAAACCCTCTATCAGAATCACCAAGATGGTGAGTCAATGGTTAAGAAACTAAATGATTTAGGTATTATTCCAGGGATAAAGGTCGATAAAGGTTTAATTCCGCTTCCTGGAGGAGGGGATGTAGAAACTTTTTGCTCTGGCCTAGATGGGTTAGTTGAAAGAGCAGCAAAATATTATGAACAAGGTGCAAGATTTGCAAAGTGGAGAGCAGTTCTACAAATTACAAATGATGGTTGCCCTTCAAAACTATCAATTCAAGAGAATGCTTGGGGATTAGCAAGGTATGCAAGATCAGTTCAAGAATCTGGTTTGGTACCAATTATTGAACCTGAAATCTTAATGGACGGCGATCATACTATTGAAAAAACTGCAGAAGTCCAAGAAGAGGTAATAAAGCAGGTTTATATTGCCTGTCAAGCAAATGGAGTTTTTCTAGAAGGAACTCTATTAAAACCTTCTATGACTGTAAATGGTGCAGATTGTCCAACAAAGGTTGATCCTATGAAAGTTGCTGAAATGACAATCAGAACTATGGAAAGATGCGTTCCTGCATCTGTTCCTGGAATAGTTTTCTTATCAGGAGGGTTAAGCGAAGAAGCTGCTTCTGTTTATTTAAATAATATGAACACTCTTTACAGGAAAGCTTTATGGAATGTTTCATTCTCCTATGGAAGAGCATTACAGCACTCATGCTTAAAAGCCTGGAAAGGAAATGACGTTATAGGAGGTCAAAAGGCATTAATAGCAAGAGCTCAAGCAAACTCCGAAGCTTCAAAAGGTGTCTACGTAGTGGGATCTCAACCTTCATCTGATGAGCAATTGTTTGTGGCAGGCTACACTTACTAACTAAAAAATTCTAAAAATATACTCCGGATCATAAAATTAGTTTCTTTAATCTAGTATTTTGTATATCTAATAACGTGACATTTGATACCTCTTTATACTAAACTCGCGGAAACATATGCTTTACATAGCATTTAACTTATTTTAATTATGGCCCTCGTTCCACTAAGACTACTTTTAGATCATGCTGCTGAGAATGGTTACGGTATTCCAGCTTTCAATGTTAATAACCTTGAGCAAGTTCAAGCAATTATGGAAGCAGCATATGAAACTGATAGTCCAGTAATCCTCCAAGCTTCAAGAGGGGCAAGAAATTATGCAGGAGAAATTTTCTTACGTCATCTAATCCTTGCTGCTACAGAAACATATCCTAATATTCCAGTAGTAATGCACCAAGACCATGGTAATGAGCCATCAACATGCTATTCAGCAGCAATAAATGGTTTCACATCAGTAATGATGGATGGTTCTCTGGAGGCAGATGCAAAAACACCCGCTAGTTACGAATATAATGTTGCAGTTACTAAAAAAGTAGTAGATTTTGCTCATTCAGTTGGGGTTAGTGTTGAAGGAGAATTAGGTTGCTTAGGTTCATTAGAAACAGGGAAAGGTGAAGCAGAGGATGGTCATGGATTTGAAGGTGAACTTTCTACAGATATGCTTTTGACTGATCCTGATGAAGCTGCAGATTTTGTTGCTAAAACGAAAGTTGATGCATTAGCTATTGCTATAGGTACAAGTCATGGTGCTTATAAATTCACAAGGAAACCTACTGGAGAAGTTCTTGCAATAAGCAGAATTGCTGAAATTCATAAAGCACTTCCAAATACCCATCTTGTAATGCATGGATCTAGTTCAGTTCCTCAAGAATGGTTGGACATCATTAACAAATATGGTGGTGAAATTCCTCAAACATATGGTGTTCCTGTTGAAGAGATTCAAGAGGGAATAAGAAATGGAGTTAGGAAAGTCAACATTGATACCGATAACAGACTTGCTTTCACTGCCGCGGTTAGAGAGGCAGCATTCTCTGATAAGGCAAACTTTGACCCAAGACATTTCAACAAGCCTGCTAGAAAATATATGAAGCAAGTTTGTCTTGATAGATACAAGCAGTTCTGGTGCGAAGGTCAAGCAAGTAAGATCAAACAAAACAGTACTAATTATTTTGCAGATCTTTACGCAAAAGGTGATTTAGATCCAAAAGTAAAAGCTACTGTTTAATTTCTTCCCAAATTAAATAAAAAAAGACTTCCAAAATTGGGGGTCTTTTTTTATTTCAATATTAATGATTTTAATGTAAAGAGACCATCAGTCCCACCTATTGTCTTGTCACAAGCTCGCTCTGGATGAGGCATTAAACCTAGAACATTTCCCTTTTCATTAGTTATGCCTGCAATATCGAATAAGGATCCATTAGGATTATTTTTATATCTCAAAGCGATTAATTCATTATCTACAAGTTTTTTTAAAGTATCAGAATCACAATGATATCTTCCTTCCCCATGCGCTATTGGCAACTTAATAGTTTGTTTTTCATCTTCATTATTAAACCAACCTCCTTTTGAAGAAACAATATCCAGTTCAACGTCATCACAGATAAAATTAAGATTTTTATTTGCAACAAGAGCACCAGGCAAAAACCCTGATTCTGTCAATATTTGAAACCCATTACAAATTCCTAAAACTCTTTTCCCGCTTTTAACAAACTCATCCAAGGCATTTATTAATGGAGAGAATCTCGCAATTGCTCCACATCTTAAATAATCACCATAGCTAAATCCTCCAGGTAAAACTATTGCATCTACATCACTTAAATCTGAAGACTCATGCCACAAGTATTTTGTTCTTAAGTCTAGACAACCTTCCAATGCCCATGAAACATCACGATCACAATTAGAACCAGGGAAGACAACAACTCCTACAGTAAAATTACCCATCTTATAATTTTTCTAGTGAATACTCATAATCTTCAATAACAGTATTTGCGAATAACCTATCACACAATAAATCAATTTTTTCTCTTACTTCGTTTTCACCATTACCTTCTATTTTCACCTCAATCATTTTTCCTATACGTAATGATTTTATTCCCTCGGCTCCAAGTTTTATAGAAGCAGATTTTGTAGCTTCCCCTGCTGGATCTAAAACTGAGGGTCTTAGTCTTACAAAAACTTTTACAGCAAATTCGTCCAATTAAAAATTAATTTCTAATAGAAGATTAGTTTAAATTTTAATAAAAGGTACTATTGATTAATAAACAAATATTTTTTTACCTTAAGTTTTTTTGAGTTATTAAATGTTTATGTAGCCTCTACCAAAACAAACTAAGCAAGTTCTTCTTGAATTTTCATGTGTTTTAAAATTTCCTGCCCCTCCACATTTTGAACACTTTATTTTATCAATTGATGTAACATCGTCAGAAATTATATGTTTTAAAGCAATTTTTGAATTTTCCATCTTGGGCTGTCTACTGTAGTAAGTATCTCGGCAGCTAACTATAAAGTCAAATTGCTATTTTTGGGTCACTTAAAATCTTAAATTTCTCTTTAATTATTCTATTGAAAGTTTTTATAGATTTTTCATCAAAGGAAATTATTACTAATTCAAGCCCAGCATTATCATTTGGTCTCCAACAATTGTCTGGAGCTTCTTCAAACCAAGTATTAATTTTCTTTCCAACAATTTGTATTTGTAAAGGCAATGATTTGTTTGGTATCCAAATACGTCCTTTTATTCTAAGAATGTTTAATTCATCCAAGATTTTTGACATCTCCTTTTCAAAGTCATTTTTATCAAGGAAATAATTTAATTTAAATGAATCTGATACAAGCTCAACATGATTATGGTCATGTTCTTCCGTTAAAAATTGTTTATAAGTCTCTTTTTTAAAATTAAAATCAAATAGATAATTTAAATCAATTTTGCCATTCTTGGATTTAAGGACCGGTGTAGATGAGTTTAGACTTCCTATAATTTTATTTTTTACAACGTCAAACTGATCATCATTTAAGATATCTGATCTAGAGACTAATACGATATCAGAAACTTCTAGTTGCTCCTCAAAAAGTTCATCTATAGTTGCGTTGTGATCAATTTTATCTGTTTCATTATATTGTTTTGTTATTTTATTTAGATCATTAATTGGTGAACCATTAAGCATTGATTCTCCATTAACTATACCAACAACAACATCAAGGTAGATGGAAGACCTAATCTCAGGCCAGTTAAGTGCTTGAATCAAGGGAATTGGTAGTGCCAAGCCACTTGTTTCGATAATTATTGATTCGATAGGAGGATTAAATTCTAGGAGAGCTTTTATTGATGGAATAAAATCATCTTGAACAGTACAGCATAAACATCCATTATTTAATTCGATTACGCATTCTTCATCAGTTTCATCACATCTATCGCAACTTTTAATTAAATCACCGTCAATTCCAACATCCCCAAATTCATTGATTATTAAACCGAATTTTTTATTACTCTCCTTTAAAAAATATCTAAGAAAAGTTGTTTTACCTGAACCAAGAAAACCGGAAATAACTATTACTGGTATTTTTTTTTTCATCCTTAATGATTAACAACCTAGACTATATTCTGTACTCTCTCCTGTGGAACTATTTGTGCCATTAGCAATCGCACATAATTGTTTTTGTTGTGTTCGACTAAGAACAGCATCAGTAAAATCTGCACCATCTATTTTTGCCCCCTCAAAATTACTCTCCATTAGCAAAGCATTTGTAAAATTAACATCCGAAAGATCTGCATCTGTAAAGTCTGTTGCATAAGCTAGTGCATCTCTTAAATTGGCTCCAGTAAACTTTGAGTTTTGCAATTTACTATTATTGAAAACCGCGCCTTCTAAATTACTTTCACTGAAATTAAACCCATTCAAATCAAACTTAACGTATTCGTTACCGCTTAAATCTTGACCATGCATATCTGGCTCTAAATTAAGGTCTTGTTGGTTTCTAATCTCAGGAGGTCTTTTAGCCCATGCAGAATTTAAAGAATTAAAAAATATAATTCCAACAATCAATAATGCAATTAATGCATTTTTTAGTGAAGGGAAAACAATTGATTTAATCATAATAAAACTGTATTTTAGAACTTAAGTATTTAAAGTTTGTAAGAGTATCTTAAAGGAAAATATATGGCAATGTCACTAAAGGTTATTGTTCCTCCTCATCCATTAATAAAACATTGGCTTTCAATATTGCGAGAAAAAAATACTCCAAATATTTTGTACTCAACAGGATATGAACAATTAGGAAAATGGCTTACATATGAAGCATTACGTAATTGGCTGCCATATAAAAAAGAAATAGTAAATACTGATAATGGGGACGCAGATGGATTCTTTATTAATAATAATTATCCAATAAAAGTGCTCGCAATGTTGCCCGAAGGGTTATCTCTTTGGTTTGGATCTAAAGAGGTAATTCCTAATGCAACTCTTTCATTAGGAAAACTTCCTAAAACTCTTGAATCAAATGAAGGAGTTATTTTTTATTCGGAACAAATAACTACAAAATCGGCAACATTAGAAACTTTAATCAAATTAAAGGAATTAGGAGTTGATTCCAATAGGATTTTGTTAATAACTGCTATTTGCTCAAATAAAGGGTTAAATGAAATCGCAAAATTATTTCCTAATCAGGTAATCTACACCTCTTGCATTGATGAGGAAGACGAAAAAACGAAATTATTAGTACCGGGTATTGGGAATCCTTTATTGCGTTTGAGTACTATATTTCGAGATAAGAACTAATATAGAATATAGGAGTAAATATTTTACCAATGTCTGAATACAGAGATTCGTCTTCAAATAATCTTTTATCATTAATAAGCGGTGCTTTTATTGGAGCAGCAGGTCTAGCTTGGTGGTTAATATCCGAAGCAGACAAAAGAAAAGAGGAAAAAAAACAAAAAGCAATGATGTATTCCTCCAGAATTCAAGACGGATCTGAAGCGATTGATTCAGATGAAAATATAAATGATGTTGAAGGAGAGAATCTGGAGAAGAAAGTTGAGCAACTTAATTCTGCAATTGCTGATGTGAGGAAGCAACTTGAAGAGTTGGGGCAATAGAATAAAAAAGGTTCCTAAATAATATGAATAAACTCAGATCATCTGCAATAACCCAAGGTGTGCAAAGATCCCCTAACAGATCAATGTTAAGAGCTGTTGGATTTAATGATGAAGATTTTAATAAACCTATCATTGGAGTTGCAAATGGATACAGCACCATAACACCATGCAATATAGGTTTAAATAAGTTAGCTCTCAGAGCTGAAGAGTCAATAAAAAGATCCGGTGCGATGCCACAAATGTTTGGAACGATCACAGTAAGTGATGGCATTTCTATGGGAACAGAGGGCATGAAATATTCCCTAGTTTCAAGAGAAGTTATTGCTGATTCAATTGAAACAGCATGCAATGCTCAGAGTATGGATGGAGTACTTGCTATAGGTGGATGTGACAAAAATATGCCGGGTGCCATGATTGCGATTGCAAGAATGAATATTCCCTCAATATTCATTTATGGAGGAACAATAAAGCCTGGGAAATTGCATGGAGAAGATCTTACTGTTGTTAGTGCATTTGAAGCTGTTGGACAATTAACATCAGGCAAAATCAATGAAGAAAGGCTAATCCAAGTTGAGAAAAATTGTATTCCTGGTGCTGGTAGCTGTGGAGGGATGTTTACAGCTAATACAATGTCAGCGGTTATTGAAGTATTAGGGTTAAGTCTTCCTCACAGTTCCACTATGGCTGCTGAAGATCTTGAAAAAGAACTAAGTGCAGATAAAAGTGCTGAGATATTAGTTTCTGCAATAGAAAAAGATATAAGACCTCTAGACCTAATGACTAAGAAAGCATTTGAAAATGCAATATCAGTAATTATGGCAATTGGCGGATCAACAAATGCGGTATTGCACATCTTAGCTATTGCGAATACTGCAGGAATAGATATCAACATTAATGATTTTGAGAGAATAAGACAAACAGTACCCGTTATTTGTGACCTTAAACCGAGTGGTAAATATGTGACGGTGGATCTTCATAATGCAGGCGGGATTCCACAAGTAATGAAAATACTTTTAAATGCAGGATTAATTCATGGTGAATGTAAAAACATCGAAGGCAAAACAATATCAGAATACTTGCAAAACATTCCAGATAAACCTCCACTAAATCAAACTGTTATCAGAAACATAGATAACCCTCTTTATAAAAAAGGACATTTAGCAATTTTAAAAGGTAACTTAGCAAGTGAAGGTTCCGTAGCGAAAATTAGCGGAGTTAAAAATCCTGTTTTAACAGGTCCTGCAAAGATATTCGAAAGTGAAGAGGATTGTTTAAAATCAATTTTAAGTAACGACATCAAAGCAGGTGATGTAGTTGTCATTAGGAACGAAGGCCCTGTAGGAGGGCCAGGCATGAGAGAGATGTTGGCTCCAACATCTGCAATTGTTGGTCAAGGACTCGGAGAGAAGGTGGCTTTAATTACTGATGGTAGATTTAGCGGCGGTACTTATGGGCTTGTTGTTGGCCACATAGCTCCAGAGGCTGCTGTTGGCGGAAATATTGCTCTAATCAAAGAAGGTGATTTGATTACCGTTGATGCTGTAAAACAACTAATTGAAGTTAATTTATCTGACGAAGAATTAGAAAAAAGGAAAAAAGATTGGGTAAAACCTCCACGAAAATACAAAAGAGGGATACTTTCAAAATATTCGAGGATCGTAAGCACATCAAGTTTAGGGGCAGTTACTGATTTATAAATCCGCCTAAAATTTATTTGTTTAATCAATAAAACTCTTTATTCTATTTGCTAGATTCTCCAATCTAGCGCTGTATTTTGGTAAATTGCATTTTTTCCCATTATTGCTATCCATCCATAATGTTTTAACTCCACACCATAATATTGGTTCATCGGGAAAATTAAGCTTGGAGATAACCAAAACCAACTCTTTATTTGATTTAAAAAGTTCTAATTCAAGATCATAAATTTCTAATCTTCTACCTTCTTTATCTCGACATAAGATATTAACCGTCAAATCAATATCTTCATCTTCGAATTCGTATCCACCATTTACTTTTACGACAGAATGAATAAAAGGTTTATTTGTTAAATCTGCTGACTTAGCGATTAAACTCTCTATATTTTTAGGTGGATTTTCAAATAACACTTATTGATTTAATTAGAACTTTTATTGAGCCCTGTTTAAACTCATTATTAAGTAACCCATCATCACCGAACTTAGAGTGAAGTAGTTGCAATCTTTTAATTTTAGTTGGCTTGAATTTAAATGGAAAACGTACTTTATTAGCTCTTACTGAAGGTTTAAGCTCACTAAAAGGAATTTGAACATTTGTTGTTCCGAATTTTTTTGTTGGGAATGATTTAATCCACCTGAGACCACCTGGAATAAATTCGGTTAGTCCAAGTAAAGCATCTTCACAAGCGACAGCAAATTTAAAAGTTCTTCCTTGTCCATCAATATTTAATTCAAAGCATGAATATTCAGAAATATCTAAAGAAGGTTTATATATAGAGGATCTACAACTAACAAATCCTCCTGCTTTCTCGACAATATTACCCTTTAATAACAAACCAGAATTTGAAATTTCACAAAAAGCTGAACTTGATCCGCCCATAACAGTGTCATTTAATGTTTTCCAACCATCGAATTCCTTTTTTTGGAATAAAAATTTTTTCTTACTCATTAAATAATTTTAATTATTTTTAGACTTTAACTAAATTTCTAATTCTTTTGCTGATTCTTGATCACAAAATATTGAAATTTGATTAATGGATTTTATTAATTTTGATGGTGTTCTATCGGGAGGCTCATTTTTATCTAATAACCTCTCAAGGGCAATTCTTTTAGAGGCTCCACTAACCAAAAATATTATCTTTGATGAGGCTGAAAGGACCTTTGGAGTTAATGAAATTCTTTTTAATCCTTTACCTTCATTAAAAATCACAAAATCGTCTACATTATTATTTTTTTGATAAGGAAATAGTGAAGCTGTATGGCCATCGTCTCCAAGCCCTAATAAAGTTAAATCAAAGGATGGAGAGTTTGATCCGCATTTTTCAAATAATTTAGAAATAAATTGATTTTTTGTAGCTTCATCATCAGCCTTTAAATTATTGAAAATTTCATAAAAAAAAGCTTTAGATCCAAAATTAGTTAACAATGAATTTTTCAACATTAACGAGTTACTTAATTCTGAATTTGGATCAACACATCTTTCATCTCCTAAAAAGACATCAACCATATCCCATCTAAGATCACTATTTGATAAGAGCTGATATACAGATTTAGGTGTTGATCCTCCACTTACACAAAATTTGAATCTATCTTTCTTTTTTAAAGTATGAATAATTTGACTTTCAATAAACTTAAAAACCTCTTTTGATAGTTCTAACTTGTCTTTGTATATGTTTATGGTGTATCCATTTTTGACCTTTTCAATCATTTCATCCATTCAGTATGAAAACTACCTTCCTTATCAATTCTTTCATATGTATGAGAGCCAAAACAATCTCTCATTGCCTGAACAAGATTCTGAGGGAGTCTATTGGTTCTATAACTATTCAAATAATCTAGAGTACTCGATAGACATGGGACTGGAATACCTGCCTTTGTTGATAAAGAAACTACTATAGCTAAGTTATCTAATCTTGTCGCAATTTCATTATTAAACCATTCATCATAAATTAAATTCTTTAGATTAGGGTCTTTGTTATAAGCATCTTGAATTTTACTTAATAATTTTGATCTAATTATGCAACCACCTTTCCATATTTGAGCAATTGACGGCATATTCAGACCATAGTTATATACTGCAGATGCTTCTCTTAAAATATCCATACCTTGGGCATAGCTTGCAATTGTGGCAAGGACTACTGCATCAAATAAGGGTTTCATTCCATCTGATATATTTCCTAAATCAAAATCCTCTATCTCTTTAGATGGAATAGTTTTTTCAATCTCACTACGTTGCTCTTTTAAAGAACTCATTACTCTTGCATTTAAAGATGCATAAATAGTTGGGACTGATACCCCCAGTTCTAAAGCACTTACTACAGTCCATAACCCAGTACCTTTCTGCCCAGCTTTATCTAATATTTTCTCCACGACATCATCTCCAGTTATCTCATCTTTTGTTTTAAGACAAATCTCTGTTATCTCAACAAGATAAGAAGCTAATTCATCAGTATTATTCCAAACCCCAAATACCTCTGACATCTGCTTTCCATTCATACCTTTGACTCTCTTCATAAGGTCATAAGCTTCTGCGAGTATTTGTTCAATTCCATATTCAATTCCGTTATGAACAGTTTTTACAAAATGACCTGAGCCTCCTGGTCCAACATATGCAACGCATGGTCCATCTTCAACTTTGGCTGCCATTTTTGTTAATAAGCTTTCTATTGCATCATATGAAGCCTTGGTACCGCCAGGCATCATACTTGGCCCTTCTAGTGCTCCTTTGGCACCACCTGAGACTCCCATTCCTATGTACCCAAAACTTTTACTTTCAAGAGTTTTTACCCTTCTTTCAGTATCTTTAAATTGAGAATTACCACCATCTATTAATAAATCTCCTTCCTCGAGATATCCAGAAATATTTTCTATGACAGCATCTGTTGCGGGTCCAGCTTTAACCATCATTAGAATTCTCCTAGGTCTCTCTAGCTTATTAACAAATTCTTGAAGAGTTTCAGCTCCCTCTATATTCTTCCCAAGACCACGACCTTGTAAAAATTCTTCAGTTTTTGAGTAAGTCCTATTAAAAACTACACTAGAAAATCCATTTCTTTCTGCGTTAAGAACTAAATTTTCGCCCATAACACCAAGACCTATCAAACCAAAATGTGCCTTGGACATAAATAATCATAAAACTCAATAAATATAGTGTGACTGCAACTCAACAAAATTGCTCAAAAAAAATACTTATGTCAGCGAAAAATGATCGAAAATATTTAAATAACAGTTCCGTTTGCAATAGTTGCATTTTTAACTACTACAACTATTCCATTTCTGATATAAAAGCCTAATTCAGGCTTATCTGCTTCTTCTACTCGATCTTTATTAATGATCACGACATTATTACCAATTCTTGTATTCTTATCAAGAATTGCTCTTTTTACAGTAGTTCCTTCACCTACTCCAAGAGGCGTTCCGCCTCCTTTTCTTAATTCAACCCTCTCTTCAGGCGATTCAAAGAAATCGGCACCCATAACAAGAGTGTCCTCAAGAACCGAATCACTTTCAATCCTGCTTCTCACACCTAAAACACAATGTAAAATACTACATGACTTCAAGATTGTACCTTCACAAACTATTGAATCAGTAATTTGAGCATCTACAAGTTTAGAAGGAGGGAGAAATCTTGGCCTTGTATAAATTGGAAATTTTTCATCATAAAAACTAAATGGAGGTTTTGGTTGCTCAGTCAATGCAAGGTTTGACTCAAAGAAGGCTCCAATGGTACCGATATCTTCCCAATAATCATCGAATACATAACTTTTAAGAGTATCGCCCCTATTGAGGGCTTCAGGAATTATGTCCTTACCAAAATCTGTATAACTAGGAAACTTATTTAGAAGATCGAAGAGAGTATTTCTACTAAAAACGTAAATCCCCATAGAGGCTAGATAAGGTTTTTTGGCAGCTGACTCCTGACTTAATCCAAATTTTGAAGTATCTACTGCCATTTCCTTCAACTTCTCACCAGTAGGCTTTTCACTGAATTCTTTTATATTTCCTAAATTATCTGTTCTCATGAGCCCAAAACCTTCTGCCTGAGCTTCATCAACAGGTAATGCGGCAACAGTTAAATCAGCACCATTTTCTCTATGATGTTGAACAAATAAACTGTAATCCATTCTATATAATTGATCCCCTGACAATATTAAGTACTCGTCAACATCCCATTCTTGAAATAACCATTGGTATTTTCTTACAGCATCTGCAGTACCTTCAAACCACTTTGGGCTATCAGGCGTTTGTTGGGCGGCTAATACCTCCACAAATCCTTGACCAAAAGGTCCATTAAGATTATAAGTTCTTCCTATATGTCTATTTAGAGATGCACTGTTGAACTGAGTCAAAACATACATTTTTTCAATACCTGAATTAATACAATTACTAATTGGGATATCAATTAAACGATACTTTCCTGCCAATGGAACAGCAGGTTTTGCCCTCATTTTTGTTAAAGGATAAAGTCTAGAACCTTTTCCTCCTCCGAGGATGATTGCCAACACACGCTTCATTCAATCTAATGGAGGTAGATACAACTATTTAAAGTAACTGATTATGGGCAGATTTAGAAATAGGAATGGTCAGTTTACAAAGGTTTTTCGATAAATCACTTGAAAAACTTAATATAAATAGAAAAAATTTAGCTATTTTTATCCTCATCCACTAAAGAAAACAATTTTTCAACAATTTTTAAAGAAGCTTGTCTTTCTTCTCTTGATTGAGGACTTCTTAACTTAGTAACAGGTGTGTGAAGTATTTTATTAATAATTCCCTTAGTCAGAGCTTCCACAACTTTTCTTTCTCTAGCAGAAAAATCTGGTCCCATCCTACTAAGTGCTTTTTGCAATTCCTCCTTTCTAATTAATTCCAAATCTGATCTAAGTTTATTAATTACTGGAACCGCCTCAAGACTTGCCCACCATTCTAGAAAAATGATTCTTTCTTCTTCTACTAAAGATTCTGCTTCCTTTGCAATTTTTTGTCTAAATTCTTGATTTCTTGAAACTACCTCTTGTAAATCATCTACATCAAATGATTGTACAAATTGATGTTGTTTAACATCATTAGATATATTTCTCGGTACGCCTATATCAATAAATTTAAGTTGATTGCTCAAATTTAATTTTTCAATTTTAGCGAAATCAATTATTGGCTCTTCTGATGCTGTACTAGTAAAAACAAGAGAGGATATTGATATATTTTCATCTAATTCATTTAATCCTTTACAAAGAATCTCTAAGTCTGGGAAGTCTAAAGCAAGATTTAATGCTCTATCAATATTTCTATTAACAAGTACAAGTTTATTGCATCCTTTTGATTTTAAATGAGTTATTAAAAGCCTACTCATTCGACCAGCCCCAACTACAAGAACTTTCTCTGATTCCAAACTCACAAGAGTATCAAACCCCTTTTCTTGGCCAATTTTTAATTGAGCAAGTTCTACCGCTGCTGAACTTATTGATACAGCTCCAGTTCCTAAATTTGTTTCGGATCTAACTTTTTTACCTGTACTAACCGATTGAGTTAATAATCTATTAAGAATGGGCCCAGTAGATTGATTCTCTTGACCTAATCTCATCATTTTTTTTACTTGTGAAAGGATTTGTCCTTCACCTAAAACGAGGCTATCGAGTCCTGCAGAAACTTTCATCAAATGCAAAACTGCATCTTCTTGTCTAAAGCAAAAAAGATGTGGATTTAAATCTTCAAAATTAATTCCAGAATAATCTGATATAAATTCTTTAATAGATGAAATTCCAGTATTTTTATCCTTAACTAGCGCATATATTTCTAGCCTATTACAAGTACTTAAAATTGACACCTCCAAAACATCAGAAAAAGCTTTTAATGCCTTCAATGATTCTGTTATGGATTGGTCAGGAATACTTAACTTCTCACGCACTTCGACAGGTGCCGTGCGATGACTCAGTCCGACGACAACAATATGCATAAAATTAAAAGTGAATTTTTAAAGGCTGATACTCTTTGCACCATCTTTTATATGGACAGTATTTGTGAATCTTGCAGTGCTATCTAATGTACTAATTACTAAACTACTTGTTCTAACACAATCCCTTTCAAATTTAACTCCATCAAATAATAATCCATCAGTTATTCCGCTTCCAGCGAACACAACGTTTTCTCCCGATGCAAGTTCGTTTGCTTCATAGATTTTGTCTATATCAGTTATACCCATTTCATTTAGACGTTTTATGTTTCCTTCTTTTGTATAATCAGCCCATTCAGAAGTTTGAGCAATTGCTGGATCGTAAACTAATTGTCCTTGAAAGTGTCCTCCAAGAGCTCTCATCGCAGCAGCCGAAATAACACCTTCTGGAGCTGCACCAATACCCATCAAGCAATGTGTTCCCGTTCCTGCAAATCCACATGCAATCGCAGCTTGAACGTCACCATCAGAAATCGGCTGAACTTTTGCACCACATCCTCTAATCTCTTTAATTAAATCCTTATGTCTAGTTCTATCCATAACAACAACAGTTAGTTCATCAATTGAAAGATTCAAGCAATCACTAAGTATCTTCAAGTTTTCAGTAGCCGAATTTCTAATATCTACTTTACCTTTGGCAGCAGGAGGAGCTGCTAATTTATTCATGTAAAAATCCGGAGCATTAAAAAGTCCGCCGGTATCAGAGGCAGCCAAAACTGCCATAGAACCTCTTTGATTATTTGCACAAAGATTAGTTCCTTCACAAGGATCTACAGCAAAGTCAACCCCTGGTCCACTTCCACTCCCTACCTCTTCACCTATGTAAAGCATAGGTGCTTCATCTCTTTCACCTTCTCCAATAACAATTTTACCTTTCATTTCAATTTTGCCCATTCGCAATCTCATTGCTTCTACAGCTGCAGCATCAGCTTCATCTTTTTGACCAAGTCCTGTTAGTTTTGCTGAGGCGATTGCTGCTTGCTCGACAACTTCGAGAATTTCTTGAATTAAAGTTTGATTCACAATTAAATTTTTGAGGATTTTCTAAAAGGTTTTGAGTATGATCTCATATAAAATGCCATTTTTTATGAGAATTATTATGCTAATAAGCTTTTTTTAACTCATTACAGCTGTTACTTTATCAGGCCGTGACTTGAAATTAGGAATAAACAACTAAATATAGTATCTTTATTAAATATTTTAAAAATTTAATGACTGAGTCAAATCAAACAAATTTAGCTGGTGTTAATAGACCAATTCAAATAATTCCTTCTGTTTTACCAGCAGATTGGGCAAATATGGGAGCATGTGTGAAAGAACTCGAGGAAGCTGGAGTAGATAGAATTCAATTTGATGTAATGGATGGAAATTTCGTCCCTAATCTTACTTTTGGTCCCGAAATGATTGCTGCATGTAGAAAATATTGCGATGTCCCTTTTGAAACCCAATTAATGGTTAGCCAATACAATTGTGAAACCATGCTTGAATCTTATGTAAAAGCTTCAAAAGGAGCAAATGGTGAACCTGGAGTAGTAATAGCTCATGCCGAAGCAAATATTCATCTACATAGAGTTCTTGGAAGAATAAGAGATCTAGGAGGATCTCCTTCAGTTGCACTAAATCCACATACTCCTTTTGAAATGATTGAAAACATTATGGATATGGTTGATCATGTTTTGGTTATGACAGTTAATCCAGGTTTTGGTGGACAAGCTTATATCCCAACAATGCTCAATAAAATCAGAAAAATAAGAAACTTTATTATCGAAAAAAACTTAAATGTCGATATTGAAGTTGATGGAGGAATAAAAGCAAATTGGACTATTTCTCAATGTGCTGATGCAGGTGCTAATTGTTTTATTGCAGGCAGTGGAATGTTTGCATATCCCACTTTAAAAGAGGGATGTGATGACCTGAGAAAAGTTGCTCAAGAAGCACAAATTGGGAAAGTTCTTTCAGAACCTCAATAAATATTTTGGGAGATTAACAAATCAACCAAATATCCAGCCATAACTATGTAAACCAATTCCTAAAAAATTAACTCCTAAGTAACATACTAAAACCACCAGGAAACCTGTCGTCGCTAATAATGCTGGTCTTCTTCCTTGCCAACCTTTACTTATTCTCATATGCAGATAAGCAGCATAAAACAACCATGAGATAAATGCCCATGTTTCTTTTGGATCCCAGCTCCACCATGTGCCCCATGCTTCATTAGCCCAAACTGCTCCTGAGATTAAACCTAGAGTTAAAAGGACAAAACCAATTAATATAGAACGATAACTTAATGTATCTAATTCTTCTGAATGAGAAAATTCAATCGGATCAACTAAATCATTAAAAGAATAGTTATTTGACATTTTGAACCCTCCTATACCTGTAGAACTACTTCTAATTTGAAGCGGTTTATTTTTATTCACGAACAAGACAGAAGCTGAAAGTAAAGAACCTATTATTAGTGCCGCGTAACTAAGCATTACAACGCTAACATGCATCACTAACCAGCTAGATCTTAAAGCTGGAACTAAGTTGGATGATAATTTCAGATCGTCAGGTAAAACAAAACAAGCAAAAGCAACAGTAATTAACTCAATAGGTATAGCAATTGAGGGAATTATTGGAGATTGATATTCCCTCTCAATCAATAGTTGTGCCATTGTGATCCCCCAAGTGAGGAAATAAAGAGATTCATACAAATTGCTAATAGGAAAATGTCCAGAAATTGACCACCTAAAAAGTAATTGCAATGTTATGAATAAATTCACTAGAATCGTAAGTATTCTTACAGTAAAAGAAGACTTTTTTTTAAAAACTGCGCCTAAACATATTGGTAAATTACCTAATAAAATATAAAAAACTAAGAGACCTAAGATTGACACCGGGTCATACATTAAATTTTTAAAAATATTATCTATTATCATTTCTAGAAATTTATCCAGTTTTAATATTCAATGACAACCAAATAATAATTTAAATCATTGTTAAATGAGTAAATCTTTAATAATTAAGTTTTAATTCCCTATGCAAAAGGATTTCAAAGTCTGAAATTATCTCCTAGATAATACTTTTTGACTATTGGATTATTTGCTAATTCACTTGATGATCCGTAGGCTAAAATTTTTCCTTCACTTAAAACATATGATTTGTTGGTAATTAATAGGGTCTCCCTCACATTATGATCTGTAATAAGAATCCCTACCCCATGATCACTTAATTTGAGAATTAGTTTCTTTAAATCATTAACAGCTAGAGGATCTATTCCAGCGAAAGGTTCGTCTAATAATAAATATTTAGGCCCTTTTCTTCCTACAGTAAGAGCTCTAGCTATCTCGCACCTTCTTCTCTCTCCTCCTGAAAGTTGATAACCGTAATTATCTACAAAATTATTCAAATTAAATTCATTAATTAATTGCTCTCTTCTATTTCTAATTACCGCTCGACTATAAGATGAATTCTGTAAAGCCAAATCTATATTGTCCTTAACAGTGAGGTTTCTAAATATACTAGCCTCCTGAGTTAAATAACCTAACCCAAGTCTTGATCTAATAGGGAGTGGAAGATTAGTGATATTTTTACCATTCATTAAAACTTCTCCTTTATCAGGTTTTATATTCCCAACTGCAAGATTAAAAGTGGTTGTTTTCCCTGCCCCATTAGGCCCCATTAAACCTACAACCTCTCCTGGATTTACAGTTATGGAAACATCCTTGACGATAAATCTTCCCTTAATTGAAAGAGATACATTTTGAATTTTTAAGTTCATCTTGCTTGAGATCGATAAGTTATCTTATGTTCTTGAAAAAAGAATGAAAGAAAAAACAAAAATTTATTTAATGAAAAAAATATATTCATATGCATCAAAGAGGTTTCAAAAAAGGCTTATCACTCTCATTTAGTATCTCTTTATATTGTAATTTTCTCAATAAATTTTCTAAACATCGGCAAAAGGATTCAAGATCAATCCCTAAATTAATCTTGGTTCTAGTTTTTATCCTACCTAGACCCTCTCCAAGCAAAATAGTAGCTCCATTTAAATTTCCCTTACTTAAGTGAAACTGAGAGACAGATACTTGTAAAATTCCTTGGATGACTTGTCTTTCGTCACCATCAACATTATTCCAAATTTCTTCAAAAGCATCATGTGCCTCATACCATTCATGATTGTTAAAAAGATTTAAAGCCGTAAAAAGTGAATCTTTAAAACTTTTTGTACTTTCTTCATCCATGAAATTAATTATTAATATTTTTTCTTCTTGTTTATTTTTCTCATCCTTATTGAATCTGGTGTTACCTCTAGCATTTCATCTGGACCAATATATTCGAGTGCCCTTTCAAGGGTAATATCAACAGGTGACTGCAAAGTATCAAGTTCTTCTGCCCCTGCTGACCTCATATTAGTCAGCTGCTTAGTTTTACATATATTTAGTTCAAGATCTTGAGGTCGATTATTCTCTCCAATTATCATTCCTTTATAGACTTTAACTCCAGGTTTAATAAAGTAAACTCCTCTATCTTCAGCATTCTTTAATGCGTAAAATGTTGCTACACCTTCCTCAAAAGCTATAAGAACTCCATTTCTCCTGGTTTCAAAATCTCCTGTTTTAGGTTTATATTCATAAAAAGAGTGACTCATTATGCCTTCACCTCTCGTTATCCGAACAAATTCACCACGAAATCCAATTAGTCCTCTTGATGGCACAAGAAATTCTAATTGAGTTCTCCCATCTGAACTAGTCTGCATGTTTTTCATCTCTGCCTTTCTTGATCCGAGTTTCTCTATACATGAACCCACAGCCACTTCAGGTACATCTAAAACCAAAGTCTCTATAGGCTCACATTCAACATTTTCAATTTCTCTAAAAATTACTTGAGGTTGTGAGATTTGAAACTCAAACCCCTCTCTCCTCATCGTTTCAATCAAAATCCCTAAATGTAATTCTCCTCTTCCCGAGACTGAGAACCTATCTGGAGAATCAGTTTCTTCGACTCTCAGGGCAACATTTGTTAAAAGTTCCCTCTCTAATCTATTTTTTAATTGTCTACTAGTAACAAATTTCCCTTCTTTACCAGCAAAAGGGGAATCATTCACAACAAAGGTCATATTTAAGGTAGGTTCATCAACTTTAATTAATGGGAGAGGATGAGGAGAATCGGGACATGCTATGGTTTCACCAATATTGACGTCATCGAAACCAGAAACGGCAACAATATCCCCTGCAAATGCTTCGCTTATATCGATTCTTTGTAATCCTTCGAATCCCAGCAGTTTACTAACCTTACCTTTAATAGTTTTTCCATTTTCTTTAATTAAACTAGCTTGTTGACCATTTTTAATGGTTCCATTATGAATTTTCCCAATTACAATTCTGCCTAAGAAATCAGAATAGTCCAAAGTAGTTATTTGTAGCTGAAGAGGCTTTTTTGAGTCACCTACTGGAGGAGGAACATGTCTTATAATAGCTTCAAAAAGAGGCATCATATTATCACTACTGGATTCCATCTCTTCTTTTGCGAATCCAGATAGGCCACTCCCAAAAAGATAAGGGAAATCACATTGATCATCATCAGCTCCTAATTCTAGAAATAAATCAAGAACCTTATCAATTGCTATTTCTGGTACTAATCTTGGTCTATCAATTTTATTTACAAAGACTATAGGCCTAAGTCCTTTTTCTAATGCTTTTTTTAAAACAAATCTTGTTTGAGGCATCGGCCCCTCATTTGCATCAACAATAAGTAAACAGCCATCTACCATTCCCAAAACCCTCTCGACTTCTCCTCCAAAATCTGCATGTCCAGGGGTATCTATAATATTTATTCTTGTGTCTTTATAGTTAACTGCAGTATTTTTTGAGAGTATTGTTATACCTCTTTCTCTCTCAAGATCATTTGAATCCATTACACATGTTGGAATCACTTCATTGTCTCTAAATATTCCTGATTGAGATAACAATGCATCCACAAGGGTTGTTTTCCCATGATCTACGTGAGCAATAATTGCAACATTCCTAATTTCTTTTATCGAAGATGACATTTATAAAATTAATATAAATAGTAGATTAACTTTATTAAGGCTAACTCAAAGAATGCTTATTATGAAAATTTTCTCTTTGAGACTTTCAAAAACATAAAAATATTGGGAAATTTAAATAATCGTTTAGATTTATAATTCTCTGTTTGAAGTTTCAAAAACTTTTAGAGCTTCAATTGAGCCTTCATATCTCCAATGCCAAGGTTCGTAATCTATATATTTATTATTTTTGTTGAACGATAACTTAAAGTGAAACTTAGCTGCATTTTTTATTAACCATCTAAAGGCATCAGTATTTTCGAATTCAGTCTCAAAGTCTGTTTCTCTTTGAGCGGCGTCACCAATATCAATTGCGAAACCAGTACTATGTTCAGAATATCCTGGAGGGGCTGAAACTCTAGCTCTTTCTGCGGCCTCTTGATTTCTAAGGGATTTTAAAGAATAAAAGATTTCGTTTTGCAAATTTATTGATCTGAAACCACTCAAGAAGACCAAATATATCCCATCTTTTTTCGCTTCTTCTCTCAAATTCAATAAAGAATTACGCATATCAATATGAACTTCAACATTTGGCTCAATTAAAACAAGTTTATCCTTGGATATTTCGTTATAAGGTAGATGGCCCAAAATTCTAAGTTCGGGATTTCTCTCATCCTGAAAATTGAGAATACTAAAAGTTCCTAATTCTATATTTTTAATTAATCGCAATGAAGCCAAAGAAAAAAGAAGGAAAAGAAATGGAGAAAATAATAATAATTTTTTAAATAATATTGATTTAGGCTTATTTAAATAAATTCTTTTGGCTAGCTGAATATCAAATTGGTTAATGTCTCTGTTTTGTTCCAATATTTATTAGCTGAGTTTGGAAAACATATTTCGATATTAACTATTATTTTAAGAAATGCACTTTTATAAGCAAAAAAGATGTAGGTTTTATATAAAGTATTATTTTTTTTCATATGTTGAGGGTAGCTGTTATTGGAGGAGGTCCAAGTGGTTCATGTGCTGCAGAAATACTTGCTAAAGCCGGAATAAAAACTTGGCTCTTTGAGAGAAAATTAGATAATGCAAAACCATGTGGAGGGGCTATTCCTCTTTGTATGGTAGAGGAATTTGATTTACCTGAGTCAATTATTGATAGAAAAGTAAGGCATATGAAAATGATATCTCCATCAAATAGAGAGGTAGATATTAGCTTAGATAGAGTTTATGGAAAAAGCGAAAATGAGTTTATTGGGATGTGTAGAAGAGAAGTAATGGATGCTTTTATGCGTAACAGAGCTTCAGATCTTGGTGCCACACTAATAAATGGATTAGTTACTTCTATTGATACTGGCGAAAATAATCAAGGGCCATATAAACTCTCCTATTCAGATTTTACGAATGGAGATAAAAAAGGAGAACTCAAGGAGCTTACTGTTGACCTTTTAATTGGAGCTGATGGAGCCAATAGTAGAGTTGCTAAAGCAATGGATGCAGGAGATTACAAAGTTGCTATTGCATTTCAAGAAAGAATTAAATTACCTAAAGAAGAAATGAGTTACTACGAAGATCTTGCCGAAATGTACGTCGGCACTGATGTTTCTCCTGATTTTTATGGGTGGGTTTTTCCCAAATATGATCATGTTGCTGTCGGCACTGGAACCATGCAAAAGAATCAGTCCCTAATTAAAGGACTTCAAGAGGGGGTAAGGAGCAGGGCAATGAAAAGACTAGTTAATGGTGAGGTAATAAAGGTAGAAGCACATCCAATACCTGAGCATCCAAGACCAAGAAGGGTAGTTGGTAGAATGGCCCTTGTTGGTGATGCGGCAGGTTATGTTACAAAAAGTTCCGGTGAGGGCATTTATTTTGCTGCAAAGAGTGGGAGAATGTGTGCTGAAGAAATTGTTGAAGCCTCAAAAAACGGTCAAGTAATTCCATCTGAAAAAGATTTAAAAAACTATCTTAAAAAATGGGATAAAAAGTATGGCACAACCTATAAGGTATTAGAAATCCTTCAAAATATTTTCTATAGAAATGATTCCGCAAGAGAAGCCTTTGTTGAAATGTGTGATGACATGGATGTACAAAGACTTACTTTTGATAGTTATTTATACAAAAGAGTTGTCTCAATGAAACCATTACAGCAACTAAAAATCACAATGCTTACACTTGGTTCCATCTTAAGAGGCAAAGCTCTAGCACCACTAAAATATAAACCCGTTGATAGTGCTGTCAGGGAAAATAAAGAAGTAGAAAAAATGCTAGAAAATTATTCAATAAAAGGTGGCATTAAAGTTAAGAGTTCAAAAGCGTAAAGTCAGCGATCTTTAGAGAATAATTTCTAATTAAGCTCAACAAATTGAGTCTATTATTTCGTACTTTCATATCCTCTGTCATTACTAGGACCCCTTTTTCATTATCAAATAAATCCTCAATAGTATTTATATTGATCTCGTACAAATTTAGAAGTTTCAAATAATCGCAATAATCTTTTGAAAAAAGTTTTTCTAATTCTCTAATAAATTCAAAAATTTTCAATTCACAATCTTTTTCAAAAAGTTTTGTGTTCACATAATCTCCAATTAAAAATATATCTGTTGAAAGATTACTACTATTAGCTAATTTGCTTACCCTAGTAATTACCTTCTGGATTTTAACAAAAGTTTCTTTTTCTTTAAAATTGACAATACTTTTAATCCTATTTTTTAGATCAATAATATTTAAAATTCTTTTTTGAGACAACTCATCCGAAGAGGTAAGGGCTTTTATCAATTCTTTACTTAGTGATATTTCTTCAAGATGACTAACAATTCTTTGAACTAAAAATTCATTTAAATCATTTAAAACTTCCTCTTTTGAGAAGTCCAAATTCGGGAATTCGATTTTCCAAAAATCAATCAGTTCATTAAATAAATTATCTAAAGGTAAATCAAATTCATAATCCCAAATTATTTTAATCACTCCATTCAAATTTCTTCTCAAAGCATAAGGATCAGACGATCCACTTGGACGCTTACCGGAAATAAATATACTTATTAAAGTTTCAATCTTATCTGCGATAGAAACTATCGCGCCATATTTTGATGAAGGCAAAGCATCTTTATAAAAAGAGGGCAAGTAATGTTCAGCCACAGCCAGACAAACATCCTCACTAAAACCTTCATTTTTAAGATATTTACCACCCATTATTCCTTGCAACTCCGGGAATTCGAAAACAATTTCGCTACATAAGTCATTTTTACAATATCTAGCAGCTTCTATTATTTTTTTATCTTCCAAAGACTTATCATTTAAAAATATAAGGATATTTTTTGTAACTTCCTCTATTCTCTTTACTCTCTGAAAGATATTTCCAAGTCCTTTTAAATAAGAAACAGATTTAAGTTTTTCATTTCTTTCAATTGAAGCAACTTTTTTATCACTTTCTACAAAAAACTTTGCATCTGAAAACCTTGCCCTCAAAACCTTCTCATTACCCTTCGCAATCTTTTTATTTGATTCTTCAAGACCATTTGAAATAACGAAAAATTTTGTACTAATATTTTTTTCAGAGCTTAAATCTAGTTTTGAAAAAGTATTATTATTTAATAAAAGAGGCACATATCTCTGATGACTTTTCATGACTGTGGAAAGAACTTCAACTGGGAGATTAAGAAATTCATCGCTAAATTTGCCAATAATCAATTCGGGCCATTCAACTAAATCAGTTAGTTCATCAAGCAATCCTTTAGAAAGGTCAGGCTTCAGATTTAGTAATTTAGAGGCCTGATTTATAAGACTTTCAATTTTTTCTTTTCTTTCGTGACGCTCAACTAATACCCTATTTTGTTTCAATATTTCAAAAAAATTATCAGGATTTTGAACTTCAAAAACTTTATTGATTAGTCTATGACTTTTTGATTTATTACTTATTTGAATATTTGGATCACATTCATCAAATACGAAATCAAGAATATCATCATTATAGATAGAAGTAATCCACCTAATAGGTCTTGAAAATTTTATATTCCCAGCCCCCCATTTCATAAATCGTGGACCTTGAAGACTTTTAATTACTTTAGGAACAATTGAAGACAAAGAAATTCTTGTGGATTGTCCCTTCTCAATTTTCTTTCCAAAAACAAAATCACCCTTTTCTGTATTTTTTATTTCTAGCTCACCTATATCTATACCTAAACTATTAGCAAATCCTAAAGCAGCATTAGTAGGAGATCCATCTAAAAAAGCTGAATTGGCTTTAGGTCCTTTTCTTACTATTGTCTTATCTTCTGCATAATCAACTAACCCTTCTAAAAGTAGAACTATTCTCCTTGGTGAAGAAGTAACAACGATATTGTTGAATTTGATCAACTTTTTGTCCAATTCAAATTCTATTAAAGATTTAAATTGCTCTAGAACAGAATGAGAAAATTTTGAGGGCAACTCTTCGGTTCCAATCTCAAGTAAATATTTAGACAAGTAAAAAATATGACTTCTATTACTATAATTTACTACCAGTTAAATTAGCTTTTCGCTAATGTATAAAAAGAGATATGTTTTGGTCCCTTGCTCAAGGTTGAGAAAGTAAAAAAGAAAAAAGATTCTGCCAACGTAGAAACTGTTTGTTTGGCTAATGGATTAGAAGTTTCTAAATTTGAAAATTTTAAAAAAGGTAGCCAATTTCTAAAGGAACCTCTTGCTACGGAATTAGTTAATGAGAGCGATCATTTTACTAATGATGCAGTTCAGTTATTGAAATTTCATGGTAGTTATCAACAAGATAATAGAGAAAATAGAAAGCCTGGCAAAAGTAAAGATTGGCAAATGATGCTTAGGTTAAGGAGTCCTGGGGGTGAAATCCCTGGGGATTTATTTTTAGCATTAGATGAATTATCTGACAAATTAGGTAATGGATCACTTAGGGCTACTACAAGACAAGCCTTTCAAATGCATGGGATTAGAAAGGAGAATCTAAAGGAAGTGATCCAAACAATTGTAAATTCAATGGGCTCAACATTAGCTGCATGTGGAGACATAAATAGAAACGTAATGGCCCCAGCGGCTCCATTTGATTCGCCGGAATACAATATTGCTAGAGCATTGGCTAAAAAAGTTGCAGACCTTCTAACCCCATTAGCTGGGCAAGGTACTTTTTTAGAGCTTTGGGCTGATGGAGATTTAGAATACACCATAAAACCTGACAAAGATATTGAGGCTATTAGGAGACTTCAATTTAAAGATAATGTTTTTAGTGGAATAAAAGATGAACCTCTCTATGGTGCAACTTATTTACCAAGGAAATTCAAATGCGCTGTTACAGTTCCTGGAGATAATTCAGTTGATCTTCTTACTAATGACATCGGAATAGTTGCCTTTACTTCAAAAGATGGGAACTTAGAAGGGTGTAACTTCTATGTTGGAGGTGGAATGGGAAGAACACATAATAATGAAGAAACATTCGCAAGAATTGCAGATCCGCTTGGATATGTTGAAGAACAAAATATTTATGAATTAATACAAAGTATCGTTGCTATTCAAAGAGACTATGGTGATAGAAAATCTAGAAAGAATTCGAGAATGAAATATCTTCTTCACAGAAAAGGTATTAAGTGGTTCAAAAAATTGCTTCTAGATAAGTACTTCAAAAAAGATATTAAAAAAATCAGAAAAGAACCTAAACAAGTTCTTATTGATTATCTAGGTTGGCATAAACAAAGCAGGAACTATTATTTCGTAGGATTACCTTTATTATCTGGAAGATTATCAGGAGAAAAGAAGAATACTATTTCTAGTATTGTAAAAAAATTTAATCTTAATTTAAGACTTACACCTAATCAAGATATTTTACTTTGTAATATCGCCAATAAAGACAAAAGTGAAATTCAAAAATCTCTATCAGAAATTGGGTATGAAAAATTAGATGATATCAATGAAATACAAAGACATGCCCTGGCATGTCCAGCTCTACCACTTTGTGGTCTTGCAATGACTGAAGCTGAAAGAATATTACCTGATGTACTAAAAAGGATTGAAAAATTACTATTAGATCTAAAAATACAAAAGACAATATTATTTAGAATGACAGGATGTCCGAATGGATGTACCAGGCCTTACATGGCGGAATTAGCACTTGTAGGCAGTGGTCAAAATAAATACCAATTATGGTTGGGGGGGAGTAAAAATCTACAAAGGTTAGCTAAACCATTTTTACAAAGAATGGAACTTAACGATTTAGAAAAAACTCTTCAACCATTATTTGATCATTGGAAAAAAAGTTCAGATTTAGATTTTGGAGATTTTATAAATACCCAAGATGAAAGTTCTATTTTAAACTTACTAAATGAGATTAAATAGATTTTAAATTTTTCCATACATGGCATTTTCTTTTTTATTTTTCCAAGCCCATAATTGATCACCATAACTAAAATGCCACCATTCATTTGGATGTTGAGCAAAACCAAATTTAGTCATAATTTCCCTTAATAAATTTCTTCTACTATTCCAAATAAATGCTTCTTCATTTTTTATGTTTGCATAAAAATCAGGAATTGAGGTCTCATCCATTTGATCAACCCTGCTTCCCATTTCAAGAAGATTTCCGTCTTTATCTGACAAGCAAACATCCAATGCACCCCCAGTTGAATGAGGTGGAGGGAACCTAGAGTCATAAGAAGGATATGCCCAAAATTTTTCAACTTTTTTTAAAATAGATGGATAAGATTTTCTATTTTTAAAAGAAGCCTCAATTTCAGATTTTTCACACTCTAATAAAAATGCTCTCTTAAACATAAATTCCTGGACTTCTAAAGGTCGCCAACTGTCACAAATTAAAAGGTAAAAACTACTTTTTGATATCAAATAATCATTTACTTTTAATAATCTATTTACGACCTCCTCTCTTAATTTCCAAATAGAAGTTTTATCTTTATAAGGTGCTCCTAAATGAGAGTAAGGGTGCGGATCTAAACAATTTAAGTAGCTTGGTATAGCTATTAATTTATCTCCATTATCTTTAATTGGTATTTTATTCCAAATTTTCAATTGAAATTTGCAATTGATTTATAGTGGCATATATATCAAAAATTACAATGATAGTTTTCAATTCAAGAAATCATGAATGAATTTATTATCAGAATTATCAATAAGTATATTCCTTAAAACAATATTTTCTTTTAAATCAGGATCATCACTAACAATTTTAATAGCCTCATCACGAGCCTTATCAATAAGAAATTTATTATTTGGTAAATTGTCCAGTACAAAATCAGGTAATCCAGATTGTCTATATCCTAAAATCTGGCCTGGTCCTCTAAGTTCCAAATCTTTTTCGGCAATATAAAAGCCATCATTGGATTTTTCCAAAACACAAAGTCGCTTATTTTCTAATCCATTTTTATCGGACGTTACCAGATAACAAAAGGATTTTGTTGATCCCCTGCCAACTCTCCCCCTTAATTGATGTAGCTGTGACAATCCAAACCTTTCCGAATTATAAATAATCATAATTGTGGCGTTAGGCACATCAATGCCAACCTCAATTACAGTGGTTGAAACCAATATGTTAATTTCATTCTTTAAAAAAGAATTAATCACTTCATTCTTTTCTTGTGAACTTAATTTGCCATGTAATAATCCAACTTTTTTGTTAAAAAAGACCTCTTCTGATAAGTGTTTAAATGTTTTCTTTGCAGAGCTTAAATTCAGTTTTTCTGAATCTTCTATAAGTGGCAAAATCACATAAGCTTGCTTTCCCTCATTGAGCTCATCTTCAACAATCTTGAACAAGGAAGTTGAATCATCTTCTGAAATTATTTTTGTAGTTATAGGAATTCTCCCAGGAGGGAGTTCTGTA
>QCHO01000005.1 GCA_003279535.1 Prochlorococcus sp. AG-402-C22 | reverse complement strand
CCCCGGATCCAAGATGGGCTGGAGAATTATCCAAATTAAAAGATTTGTTGGCTAATCAAAAGACACCTGCATAGTTATTTAATTCGAGAAATTAAAAAAGATATTGGTATTTCAAAAGCTTTAACTGAATTTTTTACAAAAGCTCTGTTATTAAACACATCATAGTCTAGCCTTTCAATAGAACTTAATATCCCTCTATATAGGCGTAAAGATGTCCAGACTGGCCACCTTGCGTCAGAAGATAACCACTTAATCCCATCTTCAGACTTTTGGAACCAATCGCGAGCCCTTTTTAATTGAAAGTTCATCAGAGCCTTCCATTGATTATTAATAACGCCTTTTAATAATTCTTCTTCAGAATAATTAAATTTTTCAATATCCTCTTGTGGGAGATAAATTCTTCCTCTTTGTCTGTCTTCTCCGACATCCCTTAATATATTTGTCAATTGATTTGCAATCCCTAAAGCTATAGCTGCATCAGAAGGGTCAGGCTTATCACTCCATGGCGCTGATGTATAGGCGCTATCAATTCCCATTACATTTTGAGTCATTAAACCAACAGTCCCTGCGACTCGGTAACAATAGAGTTTTAATTCATCAAAGTCTTTGTATCTAAATTTATTGAGATCCATTCTTTGACCGTCTATCATATCTAAATAGGGTTGAATACTTTGTGGATATTTTTCGATAGTATCTAGTAGAACAGAATCTAATTCAGATTTAATATTTCCTTTAAAAACATTCTTTGTATTTTCTTCCCATGCATCCAAATTGTCTGAAAGCTCTACTTGCGATTTAGTTGCAGCTTCTACACTATCCATTATTTCATCTGTTCTTCTGCACCATACATAAATAGCCCAAATAGCTTTTCTCTTTTCAAGTGGTAAGAGAAGAGTTCCCAAGTAAAAGGTTTTAGCCCATTCTTGAGTTTCTTTTCTGCATATCTCATATGCTTGATCTAGTTGAGAAATTGAATTTTTCAAAAAGTTTTAGCTGAATTAGGGTATATTTAAATGTTATTTAAGAGACATTTTGAGGGGTTTTGGAATACTCTTTATTGATGGATTCCGCGCATAATTTACCACTTAAAACAGCTCCTTCCATAGATGCTAAATATTTTTGCATTGTAAAATCACCAGCTAAGAAGAAGTTTTTAATGGGAGACTTTTGGCTAGGTCTGAATTCTTGGCATCCTGGAACTGCTTTGTAAACGGATCTTGGGGTTTTAACTACTTTATATTTTCTCAACTTTGTCTTATTGTCACCTATGAAATGTGTTGGAAATAATTTTTCTAATTCTTTCATAGTTGCATCTACGATGTCTTGATCACTCCTGTTAATCCAATCTTTAGCTGGTGCGAAAACCAATTCAAGCATTGATTTATTTGGATCTTCATATTCTTTGCATGTAATACTCATATCTGCGTAAACACTTAAGAGTGGGGATCTGCTGAATAATAAGTGGTCAATATCTGTTAATTTCTTGTCAAACCATAAATGAATATTAATTACTGGTACACCATTTAAACCATCTAATTTAGAAAAAGCATCCAAGCCTTTCCATTGTTTAGGAATCATTAATTTTAGAAGATCCACAGGCATTGCACTAACGTAAGCGTCGGCAGTTAGCTCTTTCTTTTCATCTTCATTTAAAGATGCGATAGTAAAACTTTTTACGGTGCTGTCTTCATTTAGATTAATTTCTCTTAGTGGACTATTCATATGAACTTCTCCACCCCGAGAAGTTATATATTCAACCATAGGTTGGCAAAGTCTTTCTGGAGGAGCTCCATCTAGGAAAGCCATTTTCGAACCATTTTTTTCTTGTAAAAATCTGTTGAGTGCAGTTAGTAAAACTGTAGATGATATTTCATCCGGTCCAATGAAATTTAAAGCTTTACTCATAGCTATAAATACTTCATCGTTAACTCTTTCAGGAATATTGTGTTCTTTGAGCCAATCTGTCCATGATTTGGTATCACATTTGTCTAAGTATTTTTGTCCTCTTAACATAGCTGGAACTAACCCTAATCCAAAGAGAATCTTTTCATTCCATGAGAGCATATCATTATTGCTTAAAATGGCTGAAACTCCATTAACAGGTGCTGGTATATCTGGGAAGTCAAATCTACTATAAGTTCCTGGCTCGGATGGCTGATTAAAAATCATGGAATGACTTTTCCATTGGAGTCTGTCTTCAATATCAAGTTCCTTGAAAAGTTGCAACATATTAGGGTAAGCTCCAAAAAATATATGTAAACCAGTTTCATACCAGTCACCATCTTCATCTTTCCAAGCAGCAACTTTTCCTCCAAGAACATCTCTAGCTTCGAGAACGATTGGAATGTGACCATTATCTACTAAATATTTGGCACAAGATAGACCTGCTAAACCAGCACCAGCAATTACAACACGCATTATTAAATCAAGAAATAAATTAACACTTACTAATAAGCTACATTAAAGTTAGAACATTATAGTTTTTTTCGTTGATTATTTCGTAAAATTATGGAAAAAATGCTTTTAAAATCAACCACTCGACATGTAAGAATTTTTACTGCTGAAGTTGTTGATAAAGAATTACAATTTCATCCCAACAAACTGACTCTTGATTTAGACCCAGATAATGAATTTATTTGGAATGAAGATTCTTTGAACAAAATAAATGAAAAATTTAATGAATTAATAAAAGATAGAGCAGGAAGGGATTTAGATGATTATGAACTTCGTAAAATAGGATCAGAGATTGAAGGTTTAATCAAATTTTTGCTTCAAAATGGTCAATTAAGTTACAACCCCGATTGTAGAGTTATGAATTATTCAATGGGTTTGCCAAAAACAAATGAAGAACTGTGAATAGACCACCCTCAAATAGAAGGCCTAGAAGAGGCTCCAATAGAAGTTATTACTCTTCAAACCAAAGAGATATTGATTCTTTTGGCCAAAGAAATAGTAGATTGCCTGCTTCTTCTGAACAAAAGATTAATTTCAGTACAGGAACCATTGCTGTTCTTGCAGGTGTATTAATTCTTGGAGTTGGCATTGGTAGTGCGATTACTAGTACAACAGACGGTGGACAGGGAAATATAGCTAGTCAACAACAATTAGATATGGCTGTTCCAGATCCTGAATTTTGTAGACAATGGGGTGCAAGCGCTTTTGTGATTGATGTTGAGATGTATACAACTCTGAATCCATCCACGAGTTTTGTAACGCAACCAGCTCTCCAGCCAGGTTGTGTCATTAGGAGAGAGAATTGGACGGTTTTGCAAAAACAAGGAGCTATAAGTAACGAAGATGTAAGAGAATGTAAACAAAGAATGAATACTTTTGCTTATATTGGATCAATAAGAGATAAACCAATAGTTAAATGCGTTTATCAGACTGATGTAAATGAAAATAAATTTATCATTAAGGGTGACGGACAAGCCGAAGATGGAGGAGTAGGAATTAATAAAGAAGCAATTCAGTTCTGATAAAGTTTATGGCTCTCTTAATGGGCTTTCAAAGCTAGCAAATTGAGGCAAAATGTTTTTCTTGAAAACTTCCGATGCTCTCGAAGTATATCTTGATGGATTAGTTATTAATTTCAGTTCTCTTTTAACCTCTAAATCAGCGATAAAAGCTTTATGGATTGTTCCAGCCGCTAATTCCCTCTCAATTGAGACGACTGGTAAAAAAGAGGCTCCAAGACCTGATTGAACTGCATTTTTTATTGCTTCAAGGGAGTTAAGTTCCATCTCGATTTTTAGTCTTTGAATGTCAAGTCCAGAATCTTTAAGAAGTTTGTCAACAACTTTCCTAGTAGTGGATTGTGAGTCTAATGTTACAAAATTTAATTTGTATAAGTCCTCTTTTAAAAGTTCTTTTTTGTTAGAAAGTGGATGTTTAGAGGGTAGAACTAGTGCTAATTCATCTGTTGCATATGGAATTACCTGTAATAAATTTTCTAAATCTCCAGGTAATTGTCCTCCAATGATGGCTAAGTCAATTTGCCCATTTGCGACGCTCCATCCAGTTCTTCTAGTACTGTGAACTTGAAGTTGAACAGATACTTCAGGATATTTTTGTCTGAATAACCCTATCATTCTTGGCATTAAATAAGTTCCTGTTGTTTGACTGGCTCCAATAACAAGGGTTCCACCTTTTAAGCTATTTAAATCTTCGATAGCTTTACAAGCTTCGTCGCATTGATTCAAAATTCGCTCGCAATATTCAAGTAATAGTCTTCCTGCTTCAGTTAAAAGGGCTTTTCTCCCACCTCTGTCGAAAATTGTTATTTCAAGCTGTTTTTCTAGATTTTGTATTTGCAAACTCACAGCAGGTTGGGTTACGTACAACAGATCTGCAGCTTTTTTAAAACTTCCTTGAGCTGCTATAGCTTTTAATATTCTTAATTGATCAAGAGTAAATGGTAATTCGGGCATCTATTTATTGTGCCTAAAATTATTTATAATTCTAATACTTAGAAGTATTCTTGTTAAGGATTTAATTTATTCGGATAATTTAAATTTATGGAGACTCATAAAACTTCGCTAATAATCTTGTTCTTGATTTTGATTTTCGCAGTAATTCATAGCGGTGGAGCTGCCTTAAGACTCAAAGCAGAATCTATTATGGGGCCTAGATTATGGCGATTATGTTTCGTTTTTTTTAGTTTGCCATCTGCAATTATCTTGATAAGTTATTTTCTAGCTCACAGATATGACGGAATCAGATTATGGAATTTCCAGGGTAATAATTTAGTTTTTGTTCTAGTTTGGTTTTTAACTGCAATAAGTTTTTTATTTTTGTATCCAGCTACTTACAATTTGCTGGAAATTCCATCGGTTTTAAAACCTAAAGTGCGAATTTATGGAACTGGGATAATGAGAATCACTAGACATCCACAAGCATTTGGTCAGATAATTTGGTGTTTTGCTCATACTTTATGGATTGGTACATCATTCACATTAATAACTTCTATTGGCCTAATTTTGCATCATCTTTTTGCAATCTGGCATGGGGATAAGAGATTAAGCAATAGATTTGGCGAAGAATTTGATAAGTTTAAGCAAAATACTTCCATAATCCCCTTTATGGCAATAATTGAAGGAAGGCAAGAATTGAAAATTCAAGAATTTTTTAGATTATCTCAACTTGGTATATTGATTGCAATTGGTGTACTTTGGTGGTCTCATCAGTATATAAATATTGCTGTTAAAACATTTAATTCATCATTTTTGTCTGAATTTTTCAATTAACAGTTTAAAATTGTATTATAAATTCTTTAAAACATGCCTCAAGCTTCAGAAATTGCCTGGTTAATTCCTGTTTTTCCTCTCATTGGAGCAGTGCTTTCTGGCTTAGGATTAATAAGTATTAACAAGAAAATTAATAATTCAAGAGAAATTGTTTCTGTAGGACTGATTTCTTTCGTTGGAATATCTGCGGTAATTAGTTATAAGGCTCTAATTGAACAAGTTAATGGTTATCAACCAGTAGAAAAATTATTTGTATGGGCCAGCGCTGGGGATTTCACAATCCCAATGGGTTTTGTCCTGGATCCTTTGGGTAGCGTAATGCTTGCTCTAGTAACCACAATAACTTTACTGGTAATGATTTACTCTCATGGTTATATGGCGCATGACAAGGGTTATGTAAGATTTTTTACATATTTAGCCTTATTTAGTAGTTCAATGATGGGATTAATAGTTAGTCCAAATTTATTAGAAATTTACGTTTTTTGGGAATTAGTTGGAATGTGTTCCTACTTATTGGTTGGTTTTTGGTACGACAGGGATGGTGCTGCTCACGCAGCACAAAAAGCATTTGTCGTTAATAGAGTAGGGGACTTTGGATTATTACTAGGTATTCTTGGTTTATTTTGGGCAACTAATAGTTTTGATTTCAATGAAATAGCTTCTGGAATTTCACAATCAATATCTGAAAATTCAATACCCATTTGGGCTGCTTTACTACTCTGTTTTTTAGTTTTTTTAGGCCCGATGGCTAAATCTGCCCAGTTTCCTCTTCACGTTTGGTTGCCTGATGCTATGGAGGGACCAACTCCTATTTCTGCACTTATCCATGCAGCTACAATGGTTGCTGCAGGAATATTTCTAGTAGCAAGGCTTCAGCCATTGTATTCAATATTCCCCTCTATTCAGTTCATTATTGCTTTAGTTGGCACCATTACTTGTTTTTTAGGCGCTTCTATAGCTTTAACACAAATGGATTTAAAAAAAGGGTTAGCATACAGCACTGTTTCTCAACTTGGTTATATGATGCTTGCGATGGGTTGTGGAGCTCCAGTAGCAGGAATCTTTCATTTAGTCACTCATGCTTGCTTTAAGGCGATGCTATTTTTGGGATCTGGTTCCGTAATACATGCTATGGAAGAAGTAGTAGGTCATCAGCCAGTATTGGCTCAAGACATGAGATTGATGGGTGGTTTAAGAAAGAAAATGCCATATACCTCAGCAACATTTTTAATAGGTTGTGTAGCTATTAGTGGTATACCTCCACTAGCAGGTTTTTGGAGTAAGGATGAGATACTTGGAAATGCATTTATAACGTTTCCAGCTTTTTGGTTCGTAGGATTTTTAACTGCTGGCATGACTGCTTTTTATATGTTTAGACTTTATTTCTTGACATTTGAAGGAGACTTTAGAGGGGAAAATAAAGAATTGCAAAAAGAACTTCTAATAGCTTCTAAATTAAATCTAGATGAAGAAGAACATGAGGAACATGAAGAACACGGCTCAATTCATGAGTCTCCTTGGTCAATGACATTTCCCTTGGTATTTCTAGCTGTCCCCTCTGTAATTATTGGTTTTATGGGGATTCCATGGGATAGTAAAATTGCAAATTTATTAGATCCTGAAGAAGCAGAGATAGCTGCAAAATCTTTCGAATTAAAAGAATTTTTGCCTTTAGCAATAGCGTCAGTACTTATTGCATCAGCTGGAATCATTATTGCTTATCAAGCTTATTTTAGAAAAAAAATTAATCTTTCAATTTTATTTGCAGAAAAGTTTCCTACCATTAATCAATTTTTATCAAAGAAATGGTATCTAGATGATATCAATGAAAAACTTTTTGTTAAAGGTAGCAGAAAGCTAGCTAAAGAAGTTTTAGAAGTTGATTCTAAGGTTGTTGATGGCGTAGTCAATCTTACCGGACTTGTAACTTTAGGAAGTGGAGAAGGTTTAAAATATTTTGAAACTGGTAAAGCTCAATTTTACGCGCTTATTGTTTTTGGAGGAGTAATTCTACTAGTTGCCATATTCGGCTTTCAATCTCCTCAAGTTACTTAATTACAATTGTGTGTCTTCACTGTTCATTGGGGTGAAAAAATACAGATAATTTCTAGACTTTATTTAAGATAAATTTCTTATTAAATTGAGTACTTATTTTTTTACAAATTTTACGACACAAATGTTAGGAACTTTGGGGGCTGGATTATCTACTTTTCCTTGGCTGTCTGCTTCAATTTTATTCCCAATTGGTAGTGCTTTTGTGATACCTTTTTTTCCAGATAAAGGAGATGGTAAGGAGGTTAGATGGTTTGCTTTGTCTGTTGCATTAATAACTTTTTTAATAACTGTAGGTTCATATATAAACGGCTTCGATATTAATAATGAAAATGTTCAGCTGAAAGAAAATATAAGTTGGCTTCCTGATTTAGGTCTTACTTGGTCTGTTGGTGCTGACGGTATTTCTATGCCGCTAATTTTATTAACCAGTTTTATAACAGCTTTGGCGGTTTTAGCTGCTTGGCCTGTAAAGTTCAAACCAAAGTTATTTTTCTTTTTAATATTGATTATGGATGGTGGGCAAATTGCAGTGTTTGCCGTCCAAGATATGCTTTTATTCTTTCTAACTTGGGAACTTGAGTTAATCCCCGTATATTTATTATTAGCTATTTGGGGTGGCAAAAATAGACAATATGCAGCAACAAAATTCATTATTTATACTGCTGGAAGTTCTATATTTATCCTTCTAGCAGCATTGGCAATGGGTTTCTATGGTACAGAAATTCCTAATTTTGAGTTTTCGCACTTGGCAGCTCAAGATTTCAGTCAAAATTTCCAAATACTCTGTTATGTGGGTCTATTAATTGCATTTGGAGTAAAACTTCCTATAGTACCTCTTCATACTTGGCTTCCAGATGCTCATGGAGAGGCAACAGCTCCTGTACATATGCTTCTAGCAGGAATTTTATTGAAGATGGGAGGATATGCTCTTTTGAGATTTAATGCCCAATTATTACCCATTGCACATGCTCAATTTGCCCCATTATTGATAGTTTTAGGAGTAGTAAATATAATTTATGCTGCACTAACTTCTTTTGCTCAAAGAAATCTCAAAAGAAAAATTGCATACAGCTCTATTAGTCATATGGGCTTCGTTCTCATTGGAATAGGTAGTTTTAGTAGCCTCGGAACAAGCGGAGCTATGCTTCAAATGGTTAGTCATGGATTAATTGGGGCAAGTTTGTTTTTTCTTGTTGGAGCTACCTACGATAGAACAAAGACTCTAAAACTTGATGAAATGAGTGGCGTAGGACAAAAAATGAGAATAATGTTTGCCTTATGGACTGCTTGCTCACTTGCTTCACTTGCTTTACCTGGTATGAGTGGATTTGTTTCCGAATTGATGGTATTTACAGGATTTGTGACTGATGAAATTTATACACTCCCGTTTAGAGTAGTTATGGCATCTTTAGCTGCTATAGGAGTTATACTTACTCCCATTTATCTACTCTCGATGTTACGAGAAATTTTCTTTGGTAAAGAAAATCCTAAATTGACCCAAGAACGAAAACTCATCGATGCAGAGCCCAGGGAAGTTTATATTATTGCTTGTTTACTCTTGCCTATAATTGGAATAGGTTTATACCCAAGATTAGTGACTGAAAGTTATCTCGCATCTATTAATAATTTAGTAGATAGGGATTTAAATGCAGTCAAAAGTGCAGTTAAAACAAATTTTTTCTCAGGTACTAAAAAAAATGAGATCTTAAAGGCTCCAACAATATAGTTTCTTAAATTTATGCAATATTGTTTGGCTTTAAATAAATTAAAAGATATCTTATGAGTAGTTATTAGCTAATTTAAAATATCCTATTTAAATCCTACTGATAGGCAACAATTAGGCCCTAGATTGTTGATTAAATTCCTTCAAGATGCCGCTGGAAAAGGTGATCTTGATCCATGGGATATTGATGTAATAAGTGTAATTGATAGTTTTTTAGAACAATATTCACATACTTTCGGAAAAACTTCTAGTAGTCAGATTTCATTGCAAAAGGATTTATCTGAGACAAGCGAGGCATTTTTCGCGGCTTCTGTACTAGTTAATTTGAAGGCTCAAGTTTTGGAATCTGATGTCTTCAATGAAAATTCGTCAGATTTTGAAGATGATTTTGATATGGATGATCAAGATTGGATTGATCAAGAGTTTGATATTCCTAAATATCCTGAAAAATATCTAAGGAGAAGATCAATAGCACAACCAATACTACAACGCACAACTACATTAGGAGAACTGGTAAGCCAATTAGAGTCTATTGCTGAAGTTATAGAAACCCAAGATCTTCTGCTAATGAAGAGAAAAAGAAGTAAAAGATATTCTGATAGGGCCATAATTTCTCAAGTTAAATCTTTAGCACATCGCGAGAAACTACCAGAAACTACTAAAGCATTAGGCATATTTATTGATGGGTGGGAAAAAGCATTACAGTGGACAGATTTTGAATATTTAGTTGAGAAATGGCAAAAAGTTGTAAAAAATGATTTAGATAAAGATCGTCTTGGAGTTTTTTGGGCATTGTTATTTTTATCATCTGAAAACAAAATTGAAATTAAACAAATTAATTCGTTATACGGACCAATTCAAATTAAAAGAATAATTCCTGATGGAGGCTTAGCTCAACTGCCTATAGAAAATCTTGATCTCACAAATACCTCTAATTCTGCTGCTTAGCAGCTAAGTAGTAATAACGTATAATCTTTTAAAAGAGGTTTTGAATTCATGAAGGCAATGATACTTGCGGCAGGGAAAGGTACACGTGTTCAGCCCATAACTCATATCATTCCAAAACCAATGATACCGATTTTGCAAAAACCTGTAATGGAGTTTCTCTTGGAACTTTTAAAAGAGCATGGTTTTAAAGAAATAATGGTTAACGTCTCGCACCTTGCTGAAGAAATTGAAAATTACTTTAGGGATGGTCAAAGATTTGGCGTAGAGATAGCATATAGTTTCGAGGGTAGAATTGAAGATGGAGAATTAATTGGTGATGCTTTAGGTTCAGCAGGAGGACTAAAAAAAATTCAAGATTTCCAAGATTTTTTTGATGAAACTTTTGTTGTTCTTTGCGGTGATGCTTTAGTTGACTTAGATTTGACTGAAGCTGTTAAGAAACATAAGGAAAAGGGAGCAATTGCAAGTTTAATAACTAAAAAAGTAACTAGAGATCAAGTATCAAGCTATGGGGTAGTAGTCTCAGATGAAAACGGCCGTATAAAGGCGTTTCAAGAAAAGCCATCTGTAGATAAAGCTTTGGGCGACTCTATAAATACAGGTATTTATCTTTTTGAACCTGAAATTTTTGATTACATACCATCCGGTGAGAAATTTGATATTGGTGCTGATCTATTCCCTAAACTAGTTGATATGAATTTGCCATTTTTTGCACTGCCAATGGATTTCGAATGGGTAGATATTGGAAAAGTTCCTGATTATTGGAGTGCTATTCGTAATGTATTACAAGGCAAGGTAAGACAAGTAGAGATACCTGGTAAGGAAATTAAACCTGGAGTTTTCACTGGATTAAATGTCGCTGCTAATTGGGACAAAGTTGATATTACTGGCCCAGTATACATTGGTGGAATGACAAGAATAGAAGATGGCGCAACAATTATTGGACCTGCAATGATTGGACCAAGTTGTTGTATTTGCGAAGGTGCAACAATTGACAATTCAATTATTTTCGATTATTCCAAAATCGGTAAAGGTGTTCGACTGGTAGATAAATTAGTATTTGGACGTTATTGTGTGGGCAAAAATGGAGATCACTTCGATTTGCAAGACGCATCTTTGGATTGGTTGATAACAGATTCTAGAAGGTCTGATATGACTGAGCCATCTCCACAGCAAAAGGCAATGGCAGAATTGTTAGGTACTGATTTAATTAATATTCCAGATTAAGATCAGCTTTTTTAAGAATCTCAGGAATTAAATGTTCTGATTTAACTGCCATTAGATGAATACCATCCGCGATATTGATAAAGTCTTTAGCTTGCTCAGCTGCAATTTGAATACCTTCCTGTAACGGGTCTTGAGCATTTTTAAGACGATTTAAGATATTTTCAGGGATGTTTGCACCAGGGACGTATTTGTTTATAAAAAGAGCGTTTTTGTAAGATTTCAATAGGAATACACCTGCAATTACAGGAATATCAAGAGGGTTGCTAATTTTTTCACAAAATTCTATCAAATTTTCTCTTTCCATCACCATTTGAGTTTGTATGAATCCAGCCCCAGCCTCTTTTTTCTTCCTCATTCTATTTTCTAAACTTCTTTGATTTCTGCAACTAGGATCAGCTGCAGCCCCTGCAAATATAAGTGTTTTTTTATCGGAAAGTTCTCCAAGAGTAGGATCAATTCCTTTATTGAAGGCCTTAATTTGTTGAAGCAATCTAACTGACTCAAACTCGTGTACTGCTTTTGCATCTTGTTGATCCCCGGCTTTTACTGAATCACCAGTAATGCATAAAATGTTCTTAATTCCTAAAGCATTTGCTCCAAGAATGTCTGATTGTAAAGCAATTTTATTACGATCTCTACAAGATATTTGCATTACTGGTTCTATCCCATTTTCCAGTAATAGTTTGGACATTGCCAAGCTGCACATTCTCATTACAGCCCTGCTTCCGTCGGTAATGTTAACAGCATGTACCTTATCTTTCAAAAGTTGTGCTATCTTAAGAGATCTTACGGGGCTACCACCTCTTGGGGGCATTAACTCTGCCGTTATTACCTTAGATTTTTTTTCTAAAGTCTCCTGAAGTTTTGATTTCAATTTCGTTTGTTTCCTAATTAGTTAACAAGTGTACTGAGATTGCTAAACTTAATTAATATAAAAAAGGAACTGTTTAAATGCAAATGGTTGAAGAAGAAGTAAACAACATTGATATGATGGGTCTCTCAACAAGAGAGATGGAAATCATTGATCTCGTAGCTGATGGGCTTACAAATCAAGAAATTGCAGTAAAACTTACTATTAGTAAAAGAACTGTTGATAATCATGTAAGTAATATGTTTACAAAAACAGGTTCAAAAAATAGAGTAGCACTTTTAAATTGGGCCATGGATAATGGAAAGATTTGTAGAGATGGATTTAATTGTTGTTCACTCCCAGACTCTGATCAAGATTAGAACCTTTTACTTTTTTTGTATCGTTAGCTAAATCCATTAAACAATAATTTGTAGAACCTAATTCGAAGAGTTCAGCATATGCGATGCAAGCATCTTTGTCTGAATCAACAAATCTCAACACCCCCTCCTTGTCGTAGAGACCATACATCTAAAGAAAAATTTTGTTTTAAATATAAAAAAAATATAAAGGAAAGATGGCTCTTTTGACTAGTGATTTTTTGAGAGTTGTCAAATTTCATCTTTCCATTTTGAAAAAGGTTTGTTAGCAAGACTAAAATTCGAGTAATGTGTTAGTCCAGTAATTTCTTTTGATATGAAAGATGGAAGACTTAACTCTTCATTTTCATTTGAAAGTTCGATTTCGGCAATTTCAAGTGGATAATTATTTTCTTTAAAACAATCTATAATCCAAGACTTTTTTTCAACCTCTAAAAAGAATCTTTCTTTTTTAATTGTATTTGAAAGATTTGACATTATAATTTCACCATCTTTTTGTGGAATGGAGTATTCAAATTCAAAGTTTGTAAAGCTTTTGATATGTTTTTTGAATGCAATTTTAAAGTCTTTACCTGTAAACCTTATCCTAATAATCCAATTATCTATGGTTTCTGATAAATATCCTTGTTCAATAAAAATTTTTTCAGTGATGAATTCTTTCCAATTATCATTTTTTATAAGAAAACGTCTTTCTATTTCTATGGCCATTTAATTTTTTGGATTTTTTAGAGATAAATCACCTTTCCAATCAAGTTTTTTTATTAAAGTGTTGTAATAGTTAGCGCTTTGTTTAAACTTTATTATTTTGCAGGGTGAGTTACCTTTTTTGATCTCACAATAATAAGTTTCCTTAATAGTCATACATTTTGAACCATCTCTCCATAATTTAATTGCTCCTTTACTTTTTTTTACTGGTTTTATGATTACCTTACTTGTATTAGGTATAACTATTGGTCTACTAGCTAAACTCATTGGGCATATAGGGTTAATTATCATTGCATCTACACTTGGATGCACTATTGGACCTCCTGCAGCCATTGAGTATGCTGTTGAACCAGTCGATGTAGATATAATCAATCCATCACCTTTATATTCATTTACCTTCTCATTATCGATTTCAATTTGTATTTGATTAGTGGGAGAAACATCCTCTTCAACAGATTTAAAATAGAAATCATTTAATGCGTCGTAGCTTTTGATAATTTTTTTCTTATGAGTTGTCCCACTAATACAAATATTACAATTTAATCTATTACGTAAGTCAATTATATATTCTTCGTTTTCGAGAATTTTAATAAAAGACTTGTCAAATAAAAAATCTTTTTCTTGAGTAAGAAATCCCAAATTTCCACCAATATTAATGCTTAATAAAGGAATATCATAATCTGCTAATGCATTTGCACATTTTAGGAAGGTTCCATCTCCACCAAGAACTATGCCAATATTTGGTTTAAATTTTGAATTAAAAAGATATTTTTCAATTTCATCTTTATGAAAATCACTTTCTATTCTTATTGATTTAATATTTCTGTCTTTGAGTACTTCTTCACAGAATTTAGAAGCCTCTAGCGCTATAGAACTATCTGAACGATATATAATAAGCACTAATGAAAGTTTCATTTAATGCTTTTACCATTTTAATAAATTAAAACTTTCCATATCTACAGTCACTCTATTTCTGTAAAGAGATAAAAGAATAGCTAATCCAACGGCTGCTTCTGCAGCAGCAACTGTGATAACAAAAATTGTAAAAACTTGTCCTTGAATTAAATTATTATCAATGTAAGAAGAAAAAGTCATTAAGTTTATATTTACTGCATTGAGCATTAATTCAATACTCATTAGAACTCGAACTGCATTCCTGCTATTTAATAATCCCCAAATACCAATACAAAATAGTACTGAAGATACTATCAAAAAAGCTTGAATAGGAATTGATTCTAAATTCATGATAAAAACTTGGAAGATTAATTTTTATTAGTAAGTAGTGGTTCTGATGATTTTTCAATTAACTCTTGATCAACAGGTAATCCTGTTGAAATATCTTTGTTCATTACATCTCTTCTAGCTAAAACAATTGCACCAATCATCGCCATTAAAAGTAAAACTGAAGCTACTTCAAATGGGAGTAAATAATCACTAAATAGATGCTCACCGATCCTAATAGTTGATTCTTCTCCTATTGAGTTTTGTGGGCTTGCTAGGTTCCATACATTGGTCAAGTCAACTCTAATTAAAAGGCTGAGTAGGGTTAAACATATTAATGTTGATATAATTCTCCTCGATTTAATGTCATTAATGGGCTTTAAATCTTCTTTTTTATTGACTAACATTATAGCAAAAATTATTAGTACATTTACTGCACCCACATAAACTAAAACTTGAGCTGCAGCAACAAAACTTGCGTTTAACAGTAGATATAATCCAGCAACACTCATGAAAACTCCTCCAAGAAGAAAGGCTGAATAAACAATACTTTCCAGCAACACAACCCCAAGAGCTCCTATAAGAACAACTAAAGATAAAACTGTAAAACAAATAATTTGAGTTGTTATTGCAATGGACATAAATTAATGAAAATTAATTGTTTGAATTAGAAATTTTATCTTTATTTTCAGTGGAGGCTGGTTTCATCCAATCATAGACTTCTTCAGGTAATTTACCAACTCTGATTTCTGAAGATGGGATTTCGTGAGGATCCATTACCCCTTTAGGTAGATAAGTAAGTTCTCTTAATGGTTTTACTGATGGATCTGTTGTGACATTTGTAGGAAGTCTCCCAAGTGCGACATTATCGAAATTTAAATTGTGCCTATCGAAAGTAGCTAATTCATATTCTTCTGTCATTGATAGACAATTAGTAGGACAATATTCAACACAATTTCCACAAAAAATACAAACTCCAAAATCTATTGAATAATTTCTAAGTTCCTTTTTTTTTGTTTCTTTATTCATAACCCAGTCAACTACTGGAAGATTTATGGGACATACTCTCACGCAAACTTCACAAGCAATACATTTATCGAATTCATAATGTATTCTGCCTCTATATCTTTCAGAGGGTATGAGTTTTTCATATGGATATTGAACAGTAACAGGTCTTCTTCGAAGATGATCAAAAGTTACTGACAAGCCATTGTATAAATATTTTCCAGCACTGAAAGCTTCTTTAATATAGCTATTTACTTGTTGAAGGAAATTTTTCATTTTGAAGAATTCACTTAGTTATTTTATTTTAGTGGATTAATTTTAAATTTAAGTAAATATACTTAAATTCAGCCACCAAAAAATTGTGGAAAAGCAAGTTTTAATCCTGCAGTTACCAAAAGATTAGCAAGAGAAATTGGAAGAAGAAACTTCCATCCGAGATCTAAAAGTTGATCTATTCTTACTCTTGGAGTTGTCCAACGTAATAGTATTGCAACAAACACTAATAGATATGCTTTCAAAACAGTCATTACTATTCCTATTGATGCAGTAAAAACTTGTATAAAAGGAGCATTGATTGGCAAATTAAGAAATTTAGCTATTACTTCTACAGGTATAGGAAAACCCCATCCTCCCAAATAAAGTATTGATACCAATAAGGCTGAAAGTATTAGATTGATGTAGCTACCAAGGTAAAATAATGCGAATTTCATTCCTGCATATTCAGTTTGATAACCCGCAACTAATTCTTCTTCAGCTTCAGGCAAGTCAAATGGAAGTCGTTCACATTCAGCAAGTGCACAAATCCAAAAAACTATAAAGCCAACTGGTTGTCTCCAAATATTCCAACTTAGTATGCCAGCTCCACTTTGTTGGTTAACGATGTCAATAGTACTTAGAGAATTTGTCATTAGGACAATAGCCAGTACAGATAAAGCTAATGGTATTTCGTAACTTATAGATTGGGCAGCTGCTCTTAATCCACCTAATAATGAATATTTGTTATTTGATGCATATCCGCTCATAAGAAGACCAATTGGTTGGATACTACTTAATGCAATCCATAGAAATATTCCGATACCAACATTACTTATAAGAAGGTTTTGCCCAAAAGGAACAATTAGCCAAGAGAGGATAACTGGGACAAGAACTAATATAGGTCCTGCAGTGAAGAGAATCCCATCTGCTTTCGCAGGAATAATATCCTCTTTTACTAATAACTTAAGACCATCTGCAATCGGTTGGAGTACACCGAGAGCTCCTGCATATTCTGGTCCTATTCTTTGTTGAGCAGCGGCAGAAATCTTTCTTTCAAGCCAAACTGTTACTAGAACTCCAACAACTGCTGCAACTAAAACTAAAAGCATAGGCAGAGGGAGCCAAATTATATGCGCGATCTCACTAGAAAGGCCAAAGCCTTTTAAAAATTCATTAAAACTATATTCGAGATCAAGTCCGTATTCCAAAATTTTTTAGTTATTTACTTAATAGATTAACTCGTCACAAACAATATGTGTGTTTTTTATGAAAAGCTGCAAATATTATTCTCTATTTTCTAATCTGATCCAATTCCTTGGAGCTGAACCAGTATATATTTGAGATGGTCTAAAAATTCTGTTTGCTCCAAGTTGTTCTCTCCAATGAGCCAACCAACCAGCAACTCTTGATATCGCAAAAATTGGAGTAAATAAATCACGAGGAATACCAAGTTTCCTATAAACAAGACCAGAATAAAAGTCCACATTAGGGAATATGCCCTTTGGTCCAAGTCTTGGAATAGCTTCTGCCTCTAAAGCTTTAGCAACTTCATACATTTCATCTGCTCCAAATCTTATAAAAAGCTCTTCTGCCAGTTTTTGAAGAATTATTGCTCTTGGATCTTTTACTTTATATTCTCTATGACCGAAGCCCATTATCTTACTTTTATTTTTTATCGCGTTATCTAAAAAAGAAGCAGCATTGTCTGGAGTTTTGATCTCTTCTAACATTGCAATCACATCCTCATTAGCTCCTCCATGCAAAGGGCCAGCCAATGTGCCGACTGCAGAGGCAATGACTGCATATGGATCTGTAAGAGTGCTTGCAGTCACTCTAGCGCTAAATGTACTTGCGTTTAAACTATGTTCAGCATGTAAGATTAAACACCTATCAAAAACTTTTGCAGCTATAGGATCTTGCTCTTTTTCAGTCAACATGTAAAGAAAATTTGATGAGTAAGTTAAATCATCTCTAGGTTGAATAGGGTCTTGTCCTTTTCTAATAAGTTGAAACGCAGCAATCATAGTGGGTATTTTTGCTATTAGTCTTATCACTGCGTTGTAAATGTAATTAGGATCATCTATTGCTCTACGTGAATAGAAAAGCCCTAAAGAAGCCGCACTAGATTGAAGAGCATCCATAGGATGACCAGTCGCGGGGAAACATTTCATCATATCTCTAACTCTAAAACTTAATCTTCTATGCATTTGAACTTCTTGTTCAAAATCTCTTAGTTGAATGGCTGTAGGCAATTCACCCCAAATCAGTAGATAAGCAGTTTCTAAAAAACTGCTTTTTTTGGATAGTTCCTCAATGGAGTAGCCTCTATACAATAATTTACCTTTGTTGCCGTCAATATCACAGATAGATGAATTAGTAACTGGTACTCCCTCTAATCCTGGTTTTAAAATTAGTTTGTTGCTATCCAATTTCTTGATTCAATATCAAATACCTATAGATTAAAGATAGTCAAATTATTTTTAATTAACCACAGGTTATGAACTTAACGAAAATTTAAATTTATTATTTTTGAAACTTGTTTGAATAACTTTATTAAAGTATTTTTAATGTTTTTTCTACGTAAAGAATTGGATTTTTTTCAGGAATAGATTGTCTTATGATTTCTAAAGTTTCTTCATTTGAAATTTTTAAAATATTTCTAACCAAAAAATTAAGGTCTTCTAAATCAGAAAAATATTCAATTTTATCATAATTTACATCCTTGATATCAACTTTTGCATAAAGAAAAGCAGATTTATCTTTATTACTTAGTAAGTTAAAAAATTTTTTTGAGATTGTTTCTAGTTTTTTACCATCAATTAAATGATTACTTATAAACTGTAAATCCCCTGATTCTATTGAAAAGATTTGTTCATAAGTTATTTGTTTTATCATATTGTCTTTTTCTTTAAGAATATCTTTGGAATATATCGAGTAAGTATCTTCATTTTTTTTCAAAGTGTATTTGTTGAAATCTTTTAATTTTTTCATATCACTTAAATCAAATTGATCTTCAGTATTTTTTTCAAATGTAATAATCCAATCTTTATTTGAATTGAGAATTAAAATATTTTGATTTGCTTTTTTATTAAACTCTTCAAAAAAACAGTTTTCAAAATCATTTATTAAAGGGTTTAGATAATTATTAAAATTTTTTGCATCACTAAAAATTGAAACTTGAGGATTATCTTTATATGAATTCTCTGTGTCAATTAACTTATCGTAAGCATTCATATCGATATTTTTTTTATTACTTAGTAAATATGATTTTAAAATTAGATATTGATTTTTAAAGTTAAATGTTGTCGCTATAACATAGTCATTTTTCTCGGGAAAAATTGCATTATTAAAAAATATACTTTGCCCAAATCGCTTTGTAAATAAGATATTATTTTGGTTTTTTATTCCAAAAAGCTCTCTCTCATACTGCAATTTTTTTTCATTAAAATCCGTACTATTTTTAATACTATTTAAAATTAATTTTTTATCTGATGAAGCAATAATATAATTGTCTTCTGTCCGATATATAAAGTTAAGAAAATTTAATTTATTTTCTCTAAAAATAGGTATTATTTCGTTGGCCTGATCAATTTTATTGGACAGATTTAATACATCATCTAGGTTTTTTTCTGGCTTAATCTTAAAAATCATCAAAATATCATCTTTGAGCTTTTTATTATTTTCAAAAAATGAAATTAATAGTTCATTATTATAAATATCTTCTATTTTATTACTACCTAGATCTATACCTAAGTAATCTAATATAGAATATTTAATTGAAAGAAAGTTATCTTGATTTTTTGGGTTTTTATCTTTTTCAATATTATTAATAATATTTGAACTATCTGCATTTGAAATGAATAATAATTTATTATCTTCAGGTAAATATTTTAATATATTAAGTTGCTCAATATTTGTACTTTGCTCCTTATTTTTAATGGCAGAAATTTTTTTATAACCAAAAAAAAGTAATAAAGATAATAATGTAATTATTGCTATTACTTTAAGTTTCATTCTCAATGTTTATTTTTATTTTTAACAATAAATTTACTCCTGCAACTGAATTTATTAAATTGTAAATAACACATAATTTATTTTTGAAATTGGGAAGTTATCCAAAAACTATAAATGCTTCTAGTCTCAATGATTGGTTTAATTCTGAGAAAGCGGATCCAGTTTTGATTGATGTAAGAGAACAGTCAGAGCTGGAAATAGCTCGTTTCTCAAGAGAATTTTTACATATACCAATTAGTCAAGTTACATCTGAATACCTTGAAGAAATATTTGCTGCTTTATTAGACAGAGAAATAGTTGTTTCTTGTCACGCAGGAATAAGAAGTTATAACTTTTGCCAATGGTCTTTAGATAATAATATTGTTACTGAAATATGGAATTTGGAGGAGGGTATTGATGGATGGAGTAGAGATATTGACCCATCAATTCCTAGGTATTGATTAAATATCTAATGAAGATGCAACAGTATTAACATCTTTGTCACCTCTTCCAGAGCAATTGATAACTATGTGAGTATCTTTTTCAAGAGTAGGGCATAATTTATCTAACCAAGCAAAGGCATGGGACGTTTCGAGTGCGGGTATAATTCCTTCAAGTTCACTAACAAGTCTCAAAGCATCCAAAGCTTCTTGATCTGTGACTGATCCATATTCTGCTCTACCTATATCTTTTAAATGGCTATGTTCAGGCCCTACTCCTGGGTAATCTAAACCTGCACTTATTGAGTGGGCTTCTTGTACTTGACCATTATCATCTTGTAAAAGAAGACTCATTGATCCGTGCAAAATTCCAACTGACCCTTTAGTGATAGTTGCAGCATGTTTGTCAGTATCAACTCCGCTTCCTGCTGCTTCAACTCCAATTAGTCGTACAGATGTTTCTTTAACGAAAGGATGGAAAAGACCCATTGCATTTGATCCCCCACCTACGCAAGCAAGCAAAATATCTGGTAAGGATCCAAACGATTCCATACATTGTTTTTTAGTCTCTTCTCCTATAACTGCATGAAAATCTCTCACAATCTTTGGGAAAGGGTGTGGACCCGCAACAGATCCTAATATGTAGTGTGTGGTTTCGACATTAGAAACCCAATCTCTAATAGCTTCACTAGTAGCATCCTTAAGTGTTGCAGTTCCAGAATTTACAACTTTAACTTCAGCTCCCAGCAGTTTCATTCTAAAGACGTTGAGTGATTGCCTTTTAATATCCTCAGCACCCATATAGATAATGCATTTCAAGCCAAATCTCGCACAAACAGTAGCCGTAGCAACTCCATGTTGACCTGCTCCAGTTTCTGCAATTATCCTTTTTTTACCCATTCTTATTGCTAATAAAGCTTGTCCAAGTGCATTATTGATTTTGTGAGCACCAGTATGATTTAAATCTTCCCTTTTAAGCCATATTATTGCAGTTGCTTGTTTAGTTTTGTAATATTCGGTAAGTCTTTTGGCTTCGTAAAGTGGTGTTTCTCTCCCTACATAAGTTTTAAGTAGATGATTTAATTCTTCTACAAAAAGTTTATCTTTCCATGCATTTGCTGCAGCTGTTTCAAGTTCAAAAAGAGCAGGCATTAGTGTTTCAGGAACATATTGACCACCATATTTGCCAAATCTACCCTCTTTGGAGGGTTGATTTAAATCGTCATTTTTATAATTTTGATCTTGGCGAGAAAATGTACTTACCACTTTTCTATAGAATAAGTATTAACTAACTATAGATTATATTAAAAATAATGGGAAAAAAGAATTGGATTGAATTTGATAATCAAGAAAAAATATCTGAAGAAACAACTAAGGCAAATACTTTTAATAAAGGATCAAAAATAAATATTTCAAAACAAAAAAAAGGTAAAAAGGGTAAAATTATCACTCTAATTAGAGGTTTAGGAACTGAGGATGAAATCTTATTAAAAGAACTGCTTAAAAAAATTAAAGTTTTTTGTAGTACTGGAGGAACATTAGTTGATAGTAATATCCAGTTACAGGGGGATATGGTATCGAAATCAATTGAGTTTCTTCGTAAAGAGGGATTTCATAATTTATGAAGCAAGGGTTAGGATAGGTTTTTAATTTTGATGATGCAAAAATGAAAGACCAAGATCAAACAAAGTCAACCAATATAAAGTGGCACAATTTAACTATTGATAGAAATCAGTTAGAGAAAATGAGAGGTCATAAAGGAATGGTTATTTGGTTTACAGGTTTATCAGGCTCAGGTAAAAGTACATTGGCCAATGCTTTAAATGAAGTTTTACACTTAGATGGTTTTTCAACTTACGTTTTGGATGGAGATAATATAAGACATGGTTTATGTAAAGATCTTGGGTTTTCGGATCAAGATAGAGAAGAAAATATAAGAAGAATAGGAGAAGTTGCGAATTTATTTATGAATGCCGGGATAATAACTATTACAGCATTCGTTTCACCATTTATTAGCGATAGAGATAAGGTGAGAAAAATTATTGGATCTAAGGATTTTATTGAAGTTTATTGTGCTGCAGATATCAAAGTTTGCGAAAATAGGGATACTAAAGGTCTTTATAAGAAAGCTCGTTTGGGAGCAATTAAGGACTTTACTGGGATTTCTAGTCCATATGAAGCTCCTCATAATCCAGAAATTGTTGTTGATACAGGTTCGTTAGATTTAAATGATTCAGTTGAAAAAGTTATTAACTATCTAAAAAAAGAAAACTTTCTTAAAAAGGGCTAGTAGAAAAATATTAGTTCATTTATTTTGAAGATAATTGTTAGCTCCAATAGTTGATAACTTACTATTTTTAGTTCTAACCTGTGTACGAAGATTTTCTCTGAATTCTTTTAAATTTTCTTTTATGGATTCATCAAATAAACTGATCATCTCTATTGCCAATAATCCAGCATTTTGACTTCCATTAATTGCAACTGTTGCTACTGGTATTCCAGCGGGCATTTGAACAATTGATAAAAGAGAGTCAATCCCCTTAAGTGTCTTACTCTCTACTGGTACTCCAATTACAGGAATGCAAGTTATGGATGCCAACATTCCTGGAAGATGAGCAGCACCACCAGCACCGGCAATTATTACTTTTATGTTTTCTGATTCTGCATTTTTTGCATATTCCATCATTTCAATAGGTGTTCGATGGGCAGAAAGTATACAAACTTCCGCTTGTATCCCAAATTCTCTTAAAATGTCAATAGCAGGTTTTAATGTTTTTAGATCTGAATCACTACCCATTACGACAGCGATTTTATAAATATCTTTAGAATTCAATTCTGACAAAATAACAAATCAATTCTTTCCTATAATGGCGTGCAATTAATTTAGCGCCAGTTAGTTAATATAAAAAGAATAAATTTTCATAGAATATTATGCCGTCAAATAAGATTATCGAAAAAAGTGAAGTTAGGGAGTATTTTAATGGCACTGGCTTTGAAAGATGGAACAAAATTTATAGTAAATCTGATGAAATTAATACGGTTCAGAAAAATATTAGAAAAGGACATCAAAAGACTGTAGATGATGTAGTTTCATACATCAAAAAATATCCTGAACTAACAAAAAAAAGTTTTTGTGATGCTGGATGTGGTGTAGGAAGTCTATCAATACCTTTACTTAGACTTGGTATAAAAGAATTACAAGTAAGCGATATTTCTTCTGAAATGATTAAAGAAACAAAAAAACGCATAAAAGATTTAGGTTTGAACCAAGGTAAAATCAAATTTGAAGTCTGTGATCTTGAACAATTAAAAGGATTATTTGATGTTGTAGTTTGTTTGGATGTATTTATTCATTATCCTCAACCGGTTGCAGAAGAAATGGTCCAACATCTATGCGATTTAAGCAAAGAAAAACTTATCGTTAGCTTTGCTCCGTATACTCCAGTTCTTGCTGTTCTAAAAAATATAGGTAAATTATTTCCTGGGCCAAGTAAAACTACAAGAGCTTATACATTAAAAGAAAAGGGTATTATTAATGCCGCTAAAGAAAGAGGATTTAGCGTAGTCAAAATGAAATTAAATCAAGCTCCTTTTTATTTTTCAAAACTAATTGAATTCGAAAAAATTAACTAATTCATTTAACTAGATGATTTTCAAGTGCATAACGAACTAATTCGGTTCGGCTAGATGTCCCTGTCTTGATAAAAAGTCTACTTACATATTTTTCAACATTTCTAATAGATGTTTCAAGCTGTCTTGCAATTTCCTTGTTCATCAGCCCCTCTGCTACTAGTTGAAGTACACTTGCTTCTCTTGGAGTAAAACTAGGAAGATTTATTTTATTTTCTGAATTAGTTGGATTTTGGTCTGTAAGCATGGATTTTATTTCAGTAATTTGCTTCGCCATTTTGCTTACGTCTATATCTGCGAATCGTGCGGCTTCTTTTAGTAAACGTTCTTGTCTATTGATTACATTTTTAACTCTTGCAGCTAATTCATCGGGGTCGAAAGGTTTGGAAATATAATCATCAACTCCTGCAAGATAACCTTCTGTTCTGTCTAGGGTCATTCCTTTTGCAGTTAGAAAAATAACTGGAGTTCCTCCTAATTTTTCATCCTCTCTAATTTTTTCTAATAATGTATAACCGTTAGCTCGGGGCATCATAATATCGCTAATTATCAAATCGGGAAAAATTGTTTGAGCTTTTTCCCAACCATCCTCTCCATCAACTGCAATAAATATTTCAAAGCCTTCGTCCTCTAGAAATGTTTTAACAGCTGTTCTTAAACCAGGCTCATCATCAACTAATAGAATTCTTGATTTTCTTATTAGTTCATTATTTATTTGATTAATTTCATTCATTTTTTAAATTCTTGAATTTGATTTTCTAGTAATAATGAGAATTTTATATACTAAATAGAATGCTATCAACTCCCATACTACTAGACTATCAATCTTCAACTCCTTGCTCTAAAGGTGTTGTTGATTCTATGAAACCTTTTTGGAGTGAGATATTTTCTAATCCTTCAAGCAAATCTAATTTGGCGGGTATCAACGCAAGCGCTATATTAGAAGCCTCAAGAGAAAAAATAGAACAAAATTTATTTCTTCAAAATAAAAAGGTTATTTTTACCAGTGGGGCTACAGAATCTAATAACCTAGCCTTATTAGGTTTTGCAAGAAATTACTATAAGAGAACAGGAAATTATGGACATATTATTACCTTGAAAACGGAGCATAAAGCTGTACTGGAGCCTTTAAATCAACTAAAAAAAGAGGGATTTATAGTTACAGAAATCACGCCAGAAAGAGATGGTTTAATTTCAGAAGAACAGTTCAAAAAGAATATTAGAGACGATACATTTATGGTTAGTATCATGATGGCAAATAACGAGATAGGAGTTATTCAGCCCATAGAGAATATTTCAAAGATATGTAAGTCAAGAGGAATAACTTTTCACTCTGATTTTGCGCAATGTTTAGGTTATGTCGAGTTAGACAATCTTTTATCAAATATAAATATGATAACCATGAGTTCTCATAAAATTTATGGTCCCAAAGGGATAGGACTTCTTTTGATTGATGAAGAAATTAAACTAGAACCCTTAATTGTCGGAGGAGGGCAGGAATATGGTCTCAGACCTGGCACATTACCTCTCCCTTTAGTAGTTGGCTTTGCTAAAGCAATAGAGATAGCAGTTTTGAATCAAAAAAAGAATGCTGAGAAATTACTTTTGTCTAGAAATAATCTTTTAAAGGGTTTGTTAGAAAATAATTCTGGTTTAATAATTAATGGCTCTATAAAACAAAGATTACCTCACAATTTAAATCTGACTGTATTGGACTTAAACGGAGCAAAGTTTCATAAACTTTTAAAATCTAAAATAATTTGTTCTAGTGGATCGGCATGCAGCAACGGCGAACCTTCTCACGTTTTACTCGCCTTAGGTAGATCTTTTAAAGAAGCAGAATCTTCAATAAGGTTAAGTATTGGATTGAGCACAAATTCAAAAGATATAGAACAAGCAATTCATATTCTTACAAATACTATCAATTCATTACGTTAGCAATTATTGGCTCTTCAATTTAATTGAGCAATTCTTAATTTCCCACTTCTAGCTCTTTTATTTACTTCGACTTCTTGTTCGGAGGGAATTATTGGCTTTTTTGTAAGGTTTTTTAGTCTTTTATCATTCTTAAAAGAACTTTTAACTAACCTATCCTCCAGGGAATGAAAACTAATAATAGAAATAATTCCGCCAGGAAGTAGCCAATCAGGAACAACTTGCAAAAATTTTTCTAATACTTCAATTTCTTTATTAACTGCAATTCTTAGTGCTTGAAATGTTCTCGTTGCAGGGTGTATTTTTTTATATCTTTGTTTTGGTGGGAAGCATCCCGCAATAGAATAAGCAAACTCCTTTGTGCCAGAATATTTCCCATTTTGCTTTAAATCCATTTTAATTTTCCTAGCAATCTTTCTAGATAATCTTTCTTCGCCATATTTATAAATTAGGTTAGCCAGATCTTTTTCATTTAAAGTCTCGATTAATTTCTCTGCATCAACCTCAAGAAAAGGATTCATGCGCATATCAAGTGGGCCATCTTTTTGGAAACTAAATCCTCTTTTAGGGTTATCAATTTGGTTACTATTAACGCCAAGATCTGCAATCACAAAAGAAACTTTTTCTTTTGGTTCAAAATTCGCAAAATTTGAAGCCTTTATCTCAATCCTATTTTTAAATTCATTAAGTTTATTTGATGCTGATTTTCTTGCGAATGGATCTTGATCAAGGCCAATTATTTTTAAATCAGAATATTTTCTCAATAACTGATAAGAGTGCCCACCTCCGCCTAAAGTTGCGTCAATTCCTTTAAGTTGTTCGTTATTTATTAATGGGTAATGCTCTAATGAGGCCATAATCTCATCTGTCATAACTGATTTATGATTGAAAAAAGATGAATCAGATAGGTCAGTTTGCATAACTTTCGACTAAGATTTATTTAGAGGTTAAATTTTGAATGGCTCAACTAGAGACTAGAACAGAACCAATGGTGGTCAATTTTGGCCCTCATCATCCATCAATGCATGGGGTTTTAAGGTTAGTTGTAACCCTTGATGGTGAGAATGTCATTGACTGTGAGCCTGTAATTGGATACTTGCATAGAGGAATGGAAAAGATAGCTGAAAATAGGACAAATGTTATGTATGTCCCCTATGTAAGCAGAATGGATTATGCAGCAGGAATGTTTTATGAAGCTATTGTAGTAAATGCTCCTGAAAGATTAGCTAATATACCAGTCCCTAAAAGAGCTAGTTACATCAGAGTTCTTATGTTGGAACTTAATCGTATTGCAAATCATCTTTTATGGCTTGGCCCATTTTTAGCTGATGTAGGAGCTCAAACTCCATTTTTCTATATTTTTAGAGAAAGAGAAATGATTTATGATCTTTGGGAAGCTGCTACTGGACAAAGGCTAATAAACAATAATTTTTTTAGGATAGGTGGTGTTGCATGTGATCTTCCATATGGATGGTTAGAAAAATGTATAGACTTTTGCGATTGGTTCGGTCCTAAGATAGATGAATACGAAAAATTAATCACCAATAATCCAATTTTCAAAAAAAGAATCGAAGGCCTTGGAACCATACAAAGAGATCAGGCAATCAATTGGTCTTTGTCTGGGCCAATGCTTAGAGCTTCTGGAGTTTCTTGGGATTTAAGGAAAGTCGATAGTTATGAATGTTATGACGATTTTGATTGGCAAATTGCTTCAGAAAAAGAGGGTGATTGTTATGCAAGATATCGAGTAAGAGTTGAAGAGATGAGACAATCACTAAGTATCATTCGCCAAGCCTGTGAAATGATTCCAGGAGGTCCAACGGAAAATTTAGAAGCTCAACGCATGGCGACTGAAGATAAGAAGAGTGAAATATTTAGTATGGATTATCAATATGTAGCTAAGAAGGTTGCTCCAACTTTTAAAATTCCTAATGGAGAATTATATACAAGATTAGAGTCTGGCAAAGGAGAAATAGGGGTATTTATTCAAGGGAATAATGAAGTTACACCATGGAGATTTAAAATCAGAGCAGCTGATTTAAATAATCTTCAAATATTGCCTCATATTCTTAAAGGTGCCAAAATTGCCGATATTATGGCAATCCTTGGTTCAATAGATGTCATTATGGGATCTGTTGATAGATAAGTTTTTTAAATGAACCCCTCCGATTGGTTAATATTGCAGAAGAAAGTACGTTTTGGTGATTGTGATTCTGCAGGTGTAATTCATTTTCATAACTTATTAAAATGGTCACACGAAGCTTGGGAAGAGAGTATTGAAATTTATGGGATTCCTTATCAAGATATTTTCCCAGATTTTTCTATACGTAAAAGTAAAATTATTTTTCCCATAGTAAATTGTGAAGCGAACTTCCTTGCGCCTATTAAAATTGGAGATTTATTAAAAGTAAAAATTTCCCCCCATAAAATTAATACACATTTGTTCCAAGTAAATAGCTTTTTTATAAAAAATGGAAATAAAGTTGCAGAAGGAAAAATAATACATTGCTCTTTGGATGTTAATTCAAGAAATAAACTAGAACTTCCCGATCAGTTAGAAAGATGGATAGAGGCTTCAAATCTAAGTGCAAATTTAAAAGAGTGCTAAGTATTATTTATTATTTTTTAAATTTATAGTTTATTTTTGCTTTACTTATATTTTTGTTTTTAATAATCCACTTTTCGGGTTTTTCATGTTTAGGCCAACTTTGAGAAAAGTTTTTTAATAAATTCAATGAATTTTTAATATTTTTATGCTTTGTAAGCTCTTTAAATTCAATAATTATTTTAATCTTATTTCCCCATAATTTGTCGGGTACTTTTGAAATATTGAATTTGTTAATTGGGATATTTTCTTTCATAATGAAATCATTTAATCGAGATTCAATTACTTCTGGGAAAACGATTTCTCCTCCTGAATTAAAAGCTTTATCAATTCTTCCAAGAAACTTTAAATATAAAGAATTATTGATTTTATTAATTTCACCTAAATCACCTGTTTGCCACCACCCATTTTTATTTTTGAAATTTTCAGTTTTTGAAGAGTCTATTATTTCGCTTCCAATTCTGGCTGATTTTATCTCGATTAATCCTTGTTCGTTAATTCTTATTTTTGTATCAGGTAGTATTTCTCCAACATTTTCAAAACCCATTAAGAATTCTTTTGGTTTTAAACTTGTAACCATTGCTGCTGTCTCAGTTGAGCCGTAACAAGGTGCTAATTTTATTTGTTCTTTTATACATTTTTTAGCAGTTTCGCGGGTAATTGAAGCTCCACCTACCCAAATTAAATCAAAAATTTTTAGCCAATTAATACCATCTTTTTCAGCTAAAAGTCTTTTTAATTGGGTAGGTACTAGTGACGTAATCAAGTGTTTTTTATTTTTTTTAAATTTAATTGTAAAAACTAAAAGTTCTCTAGTATTTTTTATTAAAGAAGGAGAAATATTAATATAATCACACCCCCAACTTTGACTTCTAAAAATTGGCATTAAACCACTTATATGGTTAACAGGCAAAGTGTTAAAAATTAAGCAGTTTTGTAATTCAAATCCTTGCTCTTTCAGCCATTGTCCTGAAGTAGCGGCAGATAATTTGAGATTATCTAAATGGTGAATACATTTTCTAGGCTTACCACTGCTACCACTGCTGTTTAAGATGATTGCTGGGCCATTTTCATCTATCGGATTTAGTGCCTCTTCGTTTATATAAAATTTGTTTTTAATGTAAATTATTTTATGCTTTCTAATTTTCTTAATAATTTTCTCTATAGATTGAGTTTCATTATTTTCAACTTCAATTATATGAATTTTATTTTTCATAGTTGATCCCATATCTTTTGTGCTTTATTTAAAAATAGGAAAGAGTTAGGGAATTTATTCATTGCTAAACCAGGAACTTTTGGTGTTGGTCCATGTAACTGTAGCGATGATAAATGATAAAGCCATCTCCTTCCTATTCCAGTTTCAAAGGAAGTACTTATAGATATTAAAGCTTTTTTATTTTCTAAGTCTCTTAAGAGCTTATCTGGATTCTTTTCTTGAGAAGGTCTTCGAATTTGCCAACCCTTCCATTCATAAATCAAATTTGGAAATTTTAAAAGCGATTCGTCTAAAGCTACTGGAATTTTTTTGTTAAGTTCTTTTAGTCCATCAATATCATCAGCAGCAAGAGGTTGTTCCAACCAATCTAGATTTCTGTTGTCTTTCAAAATATCAGCCCATCTGTTAGCCATCTTCCTTCCCCAAGAACCATTAGCATCTATCCTTAACTTAATATTATTATCTATTTGGCTTAAAACTTCTTCTAAAATTGCTTCTTCCACATTATTATTTTTTAAAGCTACTTTCCACTTTATGGTTAATGATTTTCCAATATTAGATTGAGTTTTTTTAATTTCATTTAAATCTGAAATTACATTATTAGGCTTTAAAAGCATGGCTGTTTTATCAATTTCATCAAAATAATAGTTTTCTTTAAAAATTATTTTTCCATTTATTTCTGCTAAAGCTGAATTTATTGCAGATTGAATACATGGGTGAAAAATATTTATTTGTTCAGATAAATTTGAAAGTTCTACATATTCAGGAATCATATTTAATTGTTCTTCACATTTTTTTAAGTCTTTTGTAAGTAGAGGTGCAACCTCTCCAAATCCAATTTTTTTATCATTATTTTTTAATTTAATTATCCAACCTGATTTTGTAAGGTAAGTGGCTTTAGAATTTTCCACTTTTGCGGATAAATTAAAGCAATAAGATTTTTTTTTAAATTTTAGGTTCATTTATTAATCAAGTAATTAAAAATTAATCCTGTGATTAAGCCAACTCCATTAAGAGTTTGAAATTTTATTGCGATGAATTTGCAATTTTTTATTGCTGAAGGTTTGTTATATGAGGAGTGTAATATATTTATAAGTCTTATTGCTTGAGGAAAACTAATTAAATAAAGGATACAAAAAACTGGAATAAATCCAGTAAATATAGTGAAAAGTTGAAAAATATATATTGTAAAAATTATCCAAGGCACAAATTGAGAACCTTTTTTTGCTCCTAAGCGAACTAACGGTGAATTTTTCCCATGCTTTTTATCTTCAATAATTTGATGAAAATGAGAACAAAATAATACTAGAGTTGTTGCTAATGAAGGTCCTGAACCAAGCAATAAAGAGACTTTCCAAGGAATATTTTCGAAATAAATATTAGAGGGATTCAACGCAATTAAGACTGCAGAGTAAGCAAAAGGTCCAAATGCAAGCCAGCATAATGGTTCTCCTAATCCTTGATAGCCAAATCTAAACGGAGGTCCTTGGTATAAATATCCTAAGAAGCAGCAAGCTGCTACCAAAATCAAAATGTTCACGCTTGTCGATATGGAAATAATTGAAATTATTAATAAACCAATAACTAAAGATGTATATGCAATAAATGAAATTATTTTTTTATTTTTTATAAGATTTACAATTGAATGGAATTTAAATTCATCGATTCCTGTTTCTGCGTCGAATAAATCATTAGTTAGATTTTCCCAAAGTAATATCAAAATTGCAGCTAACGTAAATGAAATTAAATTGTATATTTTTACTTTTTCATATTGGTTTAGTAAATAAGCCCCTGTAATAAAAACCGGAAGTATTGCCACAGAATAAAGAGGCCATTTTATTGCTTGTTTCCATAATTTTTTTTTATTTTCATCCATTTTTAATTAACAAACAATATTCAATCATTATTAAATGAAGTTTATAAATTGAGTTACATTTTTTACTTTATTGCATGATTTTTAGTTATTTTCAATAAGTAATGAAAAATCATTTAAAATTTACAGATTTTTTAAAAGATGTATTTTCCTCTTTCGATAAGAAAGTGGAAAATTCTGGATTAGTAAGTATTTGTGTTGAGATTCCTTGTATTGATTTATTTCAAGTATATAAGTTGTTTATAAATAAATATCAGTTTTCTTCATTTTGGGAGGAATCTGATGCCATGTCATACATTGCTTTCGAGAAATGTAAATATGTCACTTTGGATGGTCCAAAAAGATTTGAGGTCGCAAAAGAGTTTAATTCTGAGAATTTTAAAAATTTAATTAACTTAACTAATGAATCAAATAATTCTGCACTTTCAAAAATAATTTATTTATTTTCTTTTTCTGAAAATTTGAATAATAATAATTTATCTTCAGATGTTCCTAGTTTGGAAGCTGTCTTACCAAAAATATTAATTATTAAAAGTGATAAGAATTGCTGGTTAAGAATCAATGGTCATGTTGAAGGTAAATCATCATTAAGAACATTAATTGAAGAAATATGGGTAATTAGAAATCAAGTTATTAATTTTGGCTCAGAATTAAAAAAATCATCTGGCTTAAAAACTAGTTTTGATTTTCCTATTATTGATGATTTTTTAAACTCCTTAGAAACTTCTAATACAAATTTGAAAAAAGTAGTAAATAGAGGAATTCAATTAGTAGAGAAAGGTATCCTCGAAAAGATAGTTTTAGCGAATAGGATTAAAATAAAACTTAAAAATAAATTAGATTTAATAGAAATTTTAAAAAGATTAAAAAAGAATCAACCAAATACATGTAGATACGTTTGGAAAAGGAATAGTAAGGATATTTTATTTGGAGCATCTCCCGAAAAATTATTTTCTTTTACTAAACCTAATTTAACTTTGGAAGCTCTTGCTGGAACTATCTCAACTAATTCAAATTTTAAGAAACTCCTTAAAAGTACTAAAGACTTAAAGGAACATAATTATGTAATAAAGTATTTAATTAAATGTTTAGAAGTTTCAACAATAACAAACTTTAAAAAAAGTGATATCAAGGTAAAATCATTTGGAGATATTTCTCATTTGCAAACACTTATTTTCTCTAAAGTTGAAAACATATGCGCTTTTGAATTGCTTAAAAAACTACATCCATCTCCCGCTGTTTGTGGATACCCAAAACAAGCAGCATTGGATTGGATAAATACTCTTGAGTCTTTTCCTAGAGGAAATTATGCTTCTCCAATGGGCTGGGTTGATGCAGCAGGTAATTCTTCATTTCTTTTAGCAATTAGAGGCGCAAGATATATTGAAGAAAATATAGAATTTACTGCCGGTTCAGGTATAGTTTCAGGTTCTGTTTTAGAGAAAGAAATAGATGAGATTAAATTAAAATTTGAATCTATAGTAAAACAAATATTTTTCGCTAAAAATCCTAGATAATTTCGACTAATTTTTCAATAACTTCATCTGAAACATTCTTATTGGATAAATTTTCTATTTCTCTTAAACCTGTTGGACTGGTTACATTAATTTCGCTAAGCATTCCATTTATTACATCAATTCCCACAAAGAATAAACCTTCATCTTTGAAGTGTTGAGATAACTCTGAGCAGATACTTTTTTCTTTTTCTGTTAAAAATGTTGGTTCAGCCTTCCCACCCATCGCTAAATTACTCCTAAAATCTCCTCCTTGAGGAATCCTATTTATAGATCCAATTGCTTCACCATTTACGATAATTATTCTTTTATCACCCTCTATGACTTCAGGAATAAATTTTTGCATCATAACGGGTAATTCTTCTTGAGAAGTTATTAATTCAATGATTGATTTAATTCCTGGAGAATTTTTATTTATCCTTATAACACCTTGACCACCTTTTCCTCCAAGAGGTTTTATGACTACTTCATTATTTATATTTGCAAAATTAATAAGATCTTTTACCTTACTAGCAACTATTGTAGGAGCCATTAAGTGGCTGTATCTCAAAGCACCTAGTTTTTCATTCCATGCTCTTAACGATGAAGGTTTGTTGATTACTTTTACTCCTTTTCTTTCGGCAACTTCTAAAAGATGGGTTGCGTACAAATAAGCCTCATTTACAGGAGGATCTTTTCTCATCCAAATGCAATTAAATTCGGCGAGAGGTATGCAATCATTCTTTTTGAAAGAAATCCACGGATTTACTTCAACTTTTACTGAAGATGCCCATACTTCATCACCTCTAGCTTCAAGGTCTTGAGGAGTACAACTCCATATCTCAATATTTTTTTTTGATGATGCTTGCATTAAAGCAGCAGATGAATCTTTTAAGGGATTTATATCTTTTATTGGATCTATTACGAATAGAAATTTCATAAGATCTAGTTTAATAATGCGTCTAATTTATTTTCATTTTCTAATGTATAGAGCTCATCGCAGCCTCCGATACCCTCATTATCTATAAATATTTGTGGTAATGTTCTTCTACCATCAGCTCTTTCAGTCATCAATACTCTGGCATCATGATCGCCATCTATTTTATATTCTGTAAAATTTATATTTTTTTTCTTTAGTAAAGATTTTGCTCGAATACAGAATGGGCAATATTGCCAAGTATAAATTTCAACTTTGGACATTTTTTTAAAATAATACTTATTTTATACTATTAAATAAAAGTGCTTGTTAGATTATAAATAACGGTTAAATTCTATTTTGATTGATATTACAGATTTCAAAAAAGATCTTTCGGAACTAACAGAGCGCCTGGGTAATGCTCAGGATTGTCTTTGACGTTCCAAGATTAAAAGCGAAAAGGAGAGAGTTAGAGCAAATTTCTGCTCAGCCTGCATTTTGGGAGAATCAAGATGAAGCGAAAAAACAAATGTTAATCCTTGATGATGTTAAAGCGCAACTCGAATTGTTAGATAAATGGAAAACTTTTATTTCTGATGCTAATGCTTCTCTTGAGCTGTATTATTTAGAACCTGAAGAGGAAATGATTTTTGAATCCCAGCAGGGCTTAAAGAAATTAAGAGATAATTTAGATAAATGGGAATTTGAAAGATTGTTATGTGGTGAATACGATAAGGAAGGTGCAGTAGTTTCTATTAATGCAGGTGCGGGTGGAACAGATGCACAGGATTGGGTAGAGATATTATTGAGAATGTATTCAAGATGGGTTGATAATAATCATATGAGCCTTACCATCAATGAATTATCTCAAGGAGAAGAAGCAGGTATTAAAAGTGTAACTTTTGAAATTGATGGAAAATATGCATACGGCTATCTGCAACATGAAAAAGGAACTCATAGATTAGTAAGAATCTCTCCTTTCAATGCTAATGGCAAAAGACAAACCAGCTTTGCTGGGGTAGAGGTTATGCCAAAATTAGATGAAAATATTTCACTTGATATACCTGAAAAAGATTTAGAAATTACAACGAGTAGATCCGGTGGAGCTGGAGGCCAAAATGTTAATAAAGTAGAAACAGCAGTAAGAATTGTTCATTTGCCTACTGGTATTTCAGTAAGATGCACCCAAGAAAGATCTCAATTACAAAATAAAGAAAAAGCTATGTTACTTCTTAAGTCTAAACTACTAGTGATTGCTAAAGAACAACGAGCTGCAGAAGTCGCTGATATTAAAGGTGATATTGTGGAAGCTGCATGGGGCAATCAAATAAGAAATTATGTTTTCCATCCCTATCAAATGGTAAAAGATCTTAGGACTATGCAGGAGACTAACGACTTAGATAGTGTTTTAGATGGTGGACTTGAACCATTTATTCATGAATTATTACGCATGAATATTTCTTCTAACGAATCTAATGAATAACTAATGGATAATAAAAACGAAAATTTAGAAAAAAAAGTTGCTCCTCCAAGCTTTATAAAGCTTGCTATGAGAAATATGGTAAAGAAGGGTACAAAAAGTATTTCTCATTTTTCAATAACATTTCTAGTTTTAATTGGGATATTAATACTTGTGGCCACAATAGGTAAGCCCAATATTCCTGTATAAGAATGTATGAAAGAAAAAATTATTTCTGAAATAAATCTAGAGTTGGTTTTTCAATGTAATGATTTTTCTCAATTTTCAAATCAGTTTAAAGATACTAAAACTAAGCTTATTTTTAAATCTGTTTTTTGGGAGAAAGTTTTTTTATCTTGGATAAAAATAATATTAAAAAAAGACAATTATGAATTACCAAATTTTATTTTTGAAAAAAGATCTTTTTCATTAGGCTTTCAGATAATATCTAATCAAGAAATTGCTTCTATGAACAAGAAGTGGATGCAAAAAAATGGTCCAACTGATGTTCTATCTTTCCCAATCATTTCTGATGAATCTCTAAATAATTTAGATCATATAGAGTTGGGAGATATATTTATATCATTAGAGATGGCACTTGAGCAATCGTATGAATATCAAAATTCAATATATAGAGAGATGCTCTGGTTGGCTAGTCATGGATTTTTACATCTTTTGGGATGGGAACATAATAATGATCTTGATTTAGAAAATATGTTAAATTTTCAGGAATATTTAATTACTAGATTAGATTAAAAATCTATGGAAAAAAAAATAAAATCTATAGAAAATAGAAAAGAATCATACAAAACTTCTAATAATGTATTAAAAAGTTTTAAGTATGCTTTCAGTGGAATTAGTTACGTATTGAGAACTTCAAGAAATTTTAAAATTCAATTAATTTTTACAGTTGCAATTTTAATAATTGGTTTTTTACTGAAAATTAGTCTAAGTAATTATGTAATTTTGATTGCCACAATTATGTCTGTTTTAATATTAGAAATATTAAACACATCTATTGAATCAATAGTTGATCTAGTCGTGAAAAAAGAATTTAGTAGTTTGGCTAAAATTTCAAAAGATACTTCTGCAGGAGCAGTATTATTAGCTTCCATTAATTCTGTTATTATTGCTGTATATATCTTTGTTCCTAAAATAAAGTTGTTATTTTAAATCCATATAAGTATGTTTCTTGTTATTGATAATTACGATAGTTTTACTTATAACCTTGTTCAATATTTAGGAGAACTTTCAGTTGAGAATGAAATAACTAAAGAATTAATTGTTAAAAGAAATGATGAAATTACTTTAGAAGAAATTATCAAACTAAATCCTAGTGGAATCCTATTATCTCCAGGTCCTGGCAATCCAGATCAATCCGGAATTTGTCTGCCAATACTAAAAAAATTATCTAAAAATATTCCGACCTTGGGAGTTTGCTTAGGTCATCAAGCTTTGGCCCAAGCTTTTGGAGGTAAGGTTGTAGTTGGGAAAGAACTTATGCATGGTAAGACATCCAAAATATTTCATAATCAAAAAGGATTGTTTAAAGATATTGAGACTCCATTTGTGGCGACTAGATATCATAGTCTTATAGTTGATTCAATTTCTTTACCATCTTGTTTTGAGATAACTGCGACTTTAGAAGACTCAACTATTATGGCTATCTCTCACAAGGAATATAAACATTTACATGGGGTACAGTTCCATCCTGAAAGTGTATTGACACAATTTGGTCATAAATTAATTAGTAATTTTCTAAAAATGGCTATACAAAAGTAAAATACAAAAAAATTAATATTATGATTTCTCAAATTAAAAACATTTTCTTTTTTATATTATTTAGCTCTTTTTTACCTACCTCATTATTGGCGAGGAATTTAGTAATAAAAAGTTTGGGACATAGTAGTTTTCTAATTAATAGTGAAGAAAAATCGATCCTCATAAATCCCTTTAAAGCTATAGGTTGTGCAAGTAATTTAAAGGAGCCAAAAGAAGTCAAAGTAGATTTTATTTTGGCTAGTTCTAGGCTTCCAGATGAAGGACATAACCCTTATGATCAATTAATGTTTGTTGAGCCAGGAATTTATCAATTTGAGAATATTTTATTAAATGGAATTTCTGTACCTCATGATAGAGTAGATGGAAGAAGATTTGGGATGGCAACTGTTTGGAGTTGGGAGCAGAATGATCTTAAAATTGTTCATATGGGAGGAGCTGCTGGTGATATTGATATTAATAGTCAAATTATTTTGTCCCGCCCAGATATCTTATTTATTTCAATTGGAGGAGGAATAAAATCTTACGATGGGGAAGAAGCCTCAAGAATAGTTAAGATCTTAAAACCTAATGTAGTTATTCCTGTTCACTTTGAACGTGGCAAAAAAATTAATAAAGAATGTGATTTATCAAATGCTGATTTATTTATCGAAAATATGAAAGATTTTAAAGTAAGATATGTTGGAAAAGATTTTAAAATAAAACCTAAAAGAATCGATCAAAATATAATTTATATTTTCGGTAATTAATTTATTAAATCTAAGACCTTGTATTTCTCCCAGAAAAAAATCATTTGTTCTTTAGTTCCAATACTAACCCTTATTGACTGACCAATATTTTTTTTGTTTTCCATACTTCTAATAAGAATACCTTTTTCTCTCATCTGTTGTATTAAAATTTTAGGATCTTTTTTTGGCCAAATTAAGAAATAATTACCTCCACTAAAGTGAGTTCTGATTTTTGTTGATTTAAATTTATTTAAAATCCATTCCCTTGCTTTTTTAACTTCTAAAACATAATTATCAATATATGATTTGTCTTTAAGTGCTGCTAATGCTGCTGTTATAGCAAAGCTATTTACATCATATGGCCCTGTAACTTTGTTAATGTACTGAATTAAACTTTTATTGCCAAAAGTAAAACCTATTCTTAAACCAGCTAAACCTGCTGTTTTTGAAAGAGATTGGATTATTAGTATATTTTTATTCTTTTCAAAATCTATAGATTCGAGAAGACTATCACCATTAAATTTTTCGTATAGTTCATCAACAACTATCAATGAATCGTTTTTGATATTAGCTAAGTTAATTATCTCTTGAGCGCTTAAAACCGTTCCTGTTGGATTATTTGGATTACAAATAAAGATTAACTTTGGATTATGCTTTATAATTTTCAACCTAAATTCTTCGATGGGGAATAGAAAATTTTCTCCAATGTAAGAACAAGTTATTTTCTTCATTCCACGCATTTCTGAACAAGGAGAATAGTAACCAAAAGTTGGATTTGTGGTTAGAAATATTTGATCTTTTTCTCCAAAGCAATTAAAAATTGCATTTATCGCTGCATCTGCTCCATTAAAGATTCCTATTTCATCATTATCAAATTTTCTTGAATCAAGATAATTATCACATAAAAAATTTTTTAATAAATTATATTCTGGATAAATTGAAATCTCATCAAGGTTTATAGCTTGTAATGCCTCTAAAACCTCTGGACTTGGACCTAAAGTATTTTCATTAAAGTCTAAGCGGAGTAAATTTCTTCTATTTTCTAAAGGTGCAGAGTAGGACTGCATATTTATTATTTCTTCTCTTGGTTTTGGGAAAAGATTATTTAATGGATCAAAATTATTCATTACATTCTTTCTAAAGTTTCAATTCCTAGAAGCTCTAAGCTTAATTTTAGTGTTTTTGCTGTTAGGTCACATAAATTAAGTCTTGAAATTTTTATATTTTTTTCTTCTTTGAGGATTGGAACTTGATCATAGAATCTATTAAAAGTCTGACATAGCTCAAAAAGATAATTACATAGTCTATTTGGCATTAAGTCTTTTTCAATAGAAATTATGACTTCATCGAACTTAAGTAATTTTCTAATAAGTTTCCATTCAGATTTATGTTCATAATTTATGAATTGACAATCTTTAGAGTCATAAACGAAATCATTTTTTCTTTTAATTCCTGAAATTCTCACAAATGTATATAACAAATAAGGAGCAGTATTTCCATTCAGGGAAAGCATTTTATCAAAACTAAATTGATAATTAGTAATCCTATTTTGACTTAAATCTGCATACTTAACAGCGCCTAATCCAATTATTCTTGAAGTATTTGCAATAAATTCTTCGGTCTCATAACGATTTTCATCTTCTAATCTTTTCAGTAAATCTTCTTTTGCTCTTCTAACTGCTTCTTTTAATAAATCTTTTAGACGTATTGTTTCTCCTTCCCTTGTTTTTAGTTTTTTGCCATCAATTCCTTGAACTAACCCAAAAGGGACATGGTCAACTTGACACTTATCTGGAATCCATTTTGCTTTTTTTGCAACTTGAAAAACTCCAGCAAAATGATTTGCTTGTCCATGATCAGTTACATAAATAATTCTTGAAGCATCATCACCATTAGGTGCTCTATTAAATCTATATCTTATAGCAGCAAGATCTGTGGTGGCATAGTTAAAACCACCATCTTTTTTTTGAATAATTAGAGGTAAAGGGTTACCTGATTTATTAGTCATACCATCTAAAAATACACATTTTGCACCTTGATCTTCTACGAGTATTTTTTTTAAATTCAAATCCTCAATAACTGATTTTAAGAAGGGATTATAAAAAGATTCACCTCTTTCTTTTATTTTTATTTTTAAATTTTTATAGATTTCATCAAATTCTTTTCTCGATTGATCACATAATAATTTCCAAGCTTGAATCGATTTACTATCTCCACTTTGTAACTTAACTACCTCCTCTCTAGATCTTTTTTGGAATTCAGATTCATTATCAAATCTTTTTTTTGATGCTTTATAAAATTCAACTAAATCACTTATCTTGATCTTTCCTATTTCTTCTAAATCATTTGAATATAAATCTTTGAGCTGAGTAATGAGCATTCCAAATTGTGTTCCCCAATCACCAATATGATTTAGTCTTAATACTTCATAACCTCTTAACTCGAAAATTCTGGATATTGAGTCTCCTATTATTGTTGATCTTAAATGCCCTACATGCATTTCTTTAGCAATATTAGGACTAGAAAAATCTACAATAACTTTATTTGATAAGCAACTATCTAAATCTTTTCTAATTTGAGGTACTCCAGCCCTTTGGCATTGAATATTTGATTTAATTTCATTTATTAGAACTCCATCTTTTAATTTTATATTTATAAATCCAGGTCCAGCTATTTCTAGACTCTTGCATAATTTTGATATGCTTTTATTTTTATTTAAAAGGTTAATAAAATTATTAGAAATATCTCTTGGATTCTTTTTATATATTTTAGATAAACTTAAACAAACATTACATTGATAATCACCAAACTCTTCTTTTGATGCTTGTGTGATTAAATTTTTTCTAAGATTTTCGAACTCTCCTTCTTCATCATTTTTTTTAAGACTATCTAAAAGAGATTGTTCAAAGTTTTTTGTTAATTCTTTAAAAATGATTAGCATTATTTATTCAATTATTTATCTATATGATTAATTAATATAACGCATACTTAAATCAATCCAATTACTTTTGGTAATTGAAGAACTTGTTGAAATTAAATCAATACCTTTTATTAGATATTTACTAATTTCATTAGGGTTTATTCCAGAAACCTCTATTATCAAATTTTTATTGACCTCTTTTTTTAAGCTATTTATTGATAAATCTCTTAATTCTTGAACGTTTTTTTTGATTGTTTCAGGGTTAATTTCATCTAATAAGACACTATCTGCACCTGCTAATACTGCTTCTTTTGCCTGTTCTATATTCTCAGCTTCAATTATGATATGAGTTGTAAAAGGCGAATTAAGTCGAATTTTTTTTACTGCATTTTTAAGATTATCTGTCCATGCAATGTGATTTTCTTTTATCATAGCTGCATCGTATAATCCCATTCTATGATTTACTCCACCTCCGCATTTGAATGCATATTTTTCAAATATTCTTAAGCCAGGAGTAGTTTTTCTAGTATCTGCTAATTTTATATTTGTGCCTTCTAACTTATTTACAAGATTCTTTGTATATGTTGATATTCCAGATAAATGCATTGCTACATTTAAGCTGATTCTTTCACTAGCGAGCAAACTTTTTGAAGGTCCATATATTTCCAAGATTTTTTGATCTTTAACAAATTTATCTCCATCAGAGATATTAAATTTTGAACTGATTTTTAAATCAATTTTTTTAAAAATTTCTTTTATGATATTAACCCCACAAAATATACCGTCTTCTTTTGCAATCCAATATGCATTACCATTCTCTTCTATAATAGAAGGACTTGTTAGATCTCCACTACCTATATCTTCATCGATCCAATTATCAATGATCTTATTTATTATTGAAGTATTTAAATCCACTAAACTAAAAAATAATTAATTAATAAAAATTCAACTGAAGTTAGAGAATCAACTATATATCACTATCTAATTTAACTCAAATTTATTTACCAATACAAAACTTAGAAAAAATATTATCAAGAAGTTCCTCTGTTAATTCTTGACCAGTTATTTTAGATAAGTTTTGAATTCCATCTCTCAGTTCTATTGATAATAAATCAAATGGTAATTTATTTTTAATTATTAAATCAGTATCATTTAAATTAGATAGGCAAGCAGACAAATTCGTTAGATGTCTTTCGTTTAAAAATATATTTATATTTTCTAATTGTTTTAATCCGCATTTTTTTATAATTGTGTCGATTAATAATCTTTCACCATCATTATCTTTAATGCTCATAAGAATTGTGTTTTTTAACTCATTAGGATTAATATTTGTAGAATCAATTAAATCTTTTTTATTTCCCAAAATAGTAATTAATTTTTCTTTAGGTATTTCTTTTATTATTTTTTTGTCTTCTTCATTAAATCCTTCTTCAAGACTATAAAGATAAATTATAAAATCTGACTCTTTAATTTTCCCAAAACTTTTTTTAATTCCAATACTTTCAATTTGTTCATGAGTTTCTCTTATTCCAGCAGTATCAATTATTTTCATTGGAATGTCATTAATCGTTAAGTTTACTTCAATAACATCTCTAGTTGTTCCAGGAATATTAGTGACGATTGCCTTCTCTTTTTTTGCAAGTAAATTTAGTAAAGAGCTTTTACCAACATTTGTTTTACCAATCAGTGCAATGGATACTCCATTATGAATATATGAATTTCTTTTTGCATTTTTTATAAGTAATTCTATTTTCTCTTTTACTTTTTTTATGTTTTTTAGATATTTGGAGTAATCAAAATCTGTAAAGTCTTCTTCAAAATCAACTCTTGCTTCTATCTCGCAAAGTTCACTTATTAGGTCATTTTTTATATCATCAATTTTTTTCTTTATTTCTCCTTGAACCCCGCTAAAAGCTAACTCTGCTGATCTTGTATTGCTTGCTTTAATTAATTGATTAATTGACTCGGCTTGAGTAAGATCTATTTTTCCATTGAGAAAAGCTCTTTGACTAAATTCTCCTGGATTTGCAAGTCTAACTCTAGAATTACTAGATAATAATATTTTAAGAACTTTATTTACTAAGATAATTCCTCCATGACAATGTAGTTCAACAACATCCTCTCCAGTGAAGCTATTTGGTGATTTCATTACTAAAATCAAAACTTCATCTATAAATTTATTTTGTTTATTTTCCTGAATAAAGCCGTGAAATACTCTATGAGATTCCCATGCATATTTAGATTTCGTTGCAACAATCTTTTTGCACGAATTTATTGAGTCTTTCCCTGATACTCTTATTATCGCAACCCCTCCTTTTCCTATACTTATAGCTGAAGCAATTGCTGCTATCGTATCTTCTGTAGTAACTATCGAATCCATCTCTCGCTTTGTTGTGGATAATTAAGTAAGATTATCAAGAATTAAATTTTGAATTTTTCTTTCTGAATGAGATCTAAAAGAGGTATTAGTTTTAAAAAAATTCTATCATTATTTAGGCATCAGAATGGAAGTCCTTACTTTAATGCTAAGGGTTTAGCCATAGGTGTATTTAGTGGTTGCTTTCCTTTTTTTGGGTTTCAGACTTTAATAGGGATATTTTTTGCAAAACTCGCTAAGGGAAATATTGTTCTAGCTGCAATTGGTACTTGGATCAGTAACCCTTTTACTTATATTCCACTTTATTATTTAAACTATAAAGTTGGTTCTTTTTTTTTAAATAACTCTTCTAATAACCTTATTGAAAAAAGTTTTGTTATTGATGACTTATGGAAACAAGGTAGATTTTTTTCACTATCGCTTCTATTAGGTTCGTCTTGTGTTGGGTTGTTTTTAGCTTTGATTTGTGGCTCTATCGTTTTCTTTATCTACAAGATAAAAATTAAAAGATAGATTGATCTGATTTTTAAAATTAACTTTGTTCAACTCTCGCAATATCTAAAACATCTGCCATTGATTTGATTTGGTCAATTGTTTTGTGAAGCTGATTATAACTTTCTAGACCTACGCAGAGATTAATAATAGCTGGTTTACCATAAGCAGTTTTAACATTGGCATCGCTTACGTTTATACCTTTATCAGATAACCTCATAAGAATATCTTTAAGAATTCCAACTCTATCAATTACTTCTATTCGTAGCTGAATTGGAAATTTATTATCGCGATTTTTATTATCTTGATTCCATCCAACAGGTAATCTTCTTTCTATTGGAATTGGCAAGACATTTTCACATTCTGACCTATGAATGGTTATCCCATGGTTTCCTAGAGATACGGTTCCGACAATATCTTCGCCTGGAAGTGGGGAACAGCATTTACCTAATCTATAATCAAGACCTTCTATCCCTGAGATTGGTGATTTAGTTACTGCATCAGGTTTATTAGAGGATAAATTACTACTACTTTTAAAAGATTTTGCTATTTCAGAGTTAGAATCATTTTTTACTTCTTGAGTCTGTAATTTTATTTCTTCTCTTAGTCTGTTTAATACTTGATGTAGAGTTAAACCACCGAAACCAAGTGATGCAAGAAGGTCTTCAGTAGTTTTTAAATTGCATCGATTTGCGACTTTTTTCATAGCATCACTAGAAAGTAATGTTTCAAAACCGTTTCGACCTACTTCTTTTTCGAGTAAATCTCTACCTCTTTTAATCGTTTCATCACGATGGCTTTTCTTATACCACTGGCGGATTCTATTTTTAGCAGTTGGTGTAACTACAAAGTTCAGCCAATCCAAGCTTGGAGTGGCATTATTACTTGTCATAATTTCTATGAAGTCACCATTTTCAAGTGCTGTAGATAATGGAGAAAGTTTTTCATTAATTCTTATTCCATTACAGTGATTTCCAACTTCAGAATGAATTCTGTAAGCGAAATCTATCGCTGTAGATCCTTTTCTTAAACCAACAACATCTCCTTTTGGAGTGATCACAAATACTTCTTCATCAAATAAATCTTCTTTAATTGAAGCTAAATAATCATTATGATCCCCTTTATTACCTTCTTGTTGCCATTCGACTAATTGTCTTAGCCAATTAAATCTTTCAGCATTGCTTTTAGCAGGAGAACCACCCTCTTTATATTGCCAATGAGCGGCGATACCATATTCAGCAATTTGATGCATAGAAGTAGTTCTAATTTGAACTTCTATAGGCCGATGCCTTCCAATCACAGATGTGTGTAAGGACTGATATCCATTAGGTTTTGGTAATCCTATATAGTCTTTAAATCTACCTGGAATTGGTTTGAAAGTATCATGAACAACTGCTAAAGCTCTATAACAACTATCTGAATTGTCTACGATAATTCTTAAGGCAGCAACGTCATAAATCTCGTGAAAATGCTTTTGTTGTCTTTCCATTTTGCTCCAGATGCCATAAAGATGTTTTGGCCTTCCAGTTATTTCAAAATTTTTCAGACCTGCTGAAACTAAGTTTTCCTTCATAAGATTCAAAGTTACTTTTAATCTTTTTTCTCTATCACTTCTTTTAACAGCGATTTGATCTTTAAGATCTTGATATTCTTTAGGCTCCAAGAATTTAAAAGCTAAATCCTCTAATTCCCATTTAAATCTGTTTATTCCTAGTCGATTAGCTAATGGTGCATAAATCTCTCGCGTTTCTCTCGCTATTCTTTGTTTTCTCTCATCATTTAGCCATTCAATTGTTCTCATGTTATGAAGTCGATCTGCAAGTTTTACCAAAACAACTCTAATATCGCTGGCCATAGCCAAAAACATTTTCCTAAGATTTTCAGCTTGTGCTTCAGTCCTGTTGTTAAAGTGAATCCCTCCTAATTTTGTTACACCTTCTACAAGTATTTTTACTTCTAATCCAAAATTTGTTTCTATTTCGGATAAATCAATGCCAGTATCTTCAACAACATCATGTAAAAGTCCTGCAGCGATTACGGATGAACTAGCACCTATTTCTTTGAGGAGGTTTGCCACAGCAACTGGGTGGATAATGTATGGCTCGCCACTCGCGCGTAATTGTCCATCATGAGCTTTATAAGCAAGTTTAAAAGCCTTTACTATAAGGTTTTGATTATCATTATTCTCTTTATTTGATTTTTCAAAATTATTAATATCTTTAAGGAGCCAATCGGGAATTTTTATTTGATAATTCAACAATTCACTTTCATATTTTTTATTTTCAGGCAAAATAGTTTTAGAAACTTCAATTTCGTTTATCTCTTTTGAATTTGCAGTTGCCTCAGACATTTTATATTGCTTTAAATGTATTTTATTTAGGTCTAGAAAAATTTGCTATAAAATCATGGAAATAAATAAAGAAAAAATTCTTGTAGTTAAAAATCTTACCGTTAAATATGGTTTAAAACAGCAACCTATCATCAAAAATTTTAATCTTGAAATAGATAGAGGAGATCATTTAGCCATAATAGGACCCTCTGGATGTGGAAAGACTACTTTTGCAAAAACATTAGTAAATATATTGCCCGAAAAGGCAACTTCTAAAGGGTATTTATCGATTTCTAGTGAAGATCCTAGGAAAATAAATAACAAAGAAGCACAATTATTTAGAAGAAAAAATTTTGGATTTATCTATCAAGATTCCATAAAAAAACTTAACCCACTTATGAGAGTTGGGGATCATCTATATGAATTATTTGAAACTCATGATCAAACTAAATCATCTGTAGTTATTAAAAAATTAGTAAAAGAAGTTTTTCAGAAAGTAGGAATTGAAGAAAGCAGACTTGATTCTTTCCCTCATCAATTTAGCGGTGGAATGAGACAGAGAGTTTCTATAGCAATGGCTCTTGCTTTAAAACCTAAATTATTAATAGCTGATGAACCTACAACAAGCTTAGATACCAAAACAAGTTTTGAAATTATGCAAGAAATAATTCAGTTATGTAATGAATTCGATACTACTTTAATTTTAATTAGTCATGATATTAATCTTGCAGCAAAGTGGTGTAAAAAAGTTGCAATAATTGAAAAGGGATCGATTGTTGAAAAAGGAAATATATTAGATATTCTTCAAGCACCAAAATCAGATATCGGGATAAAGTTAGTAAATGCCTCAAAAATAGTATTAGAACCAAATACTAAAAATAATGTTAGAGATGAGGTCGTTCTAGAGGTAAACAACTTAAGACATTGGTATAAAATAAATTCTTCAATTTTTTTGAATAAATGGAATAAGGCTTTAAATGAGGTTAGTTTCAAATTATATAAGAATGAGACTCTTGGAATAGTTGGTTCTTCAGGCAGCGGTAAAAGTACATTATGTAGGGCTTTAATTGGACTTCTGAAAGTTAGAGGCGGTGAAATAAAAATTTATGATAAAAATCTTGCATCGAAAAAAAATAAATCTTTTAAAAAGCACAATAATATGCAAATTATTTTTCAAGATCCTTTTTCAAGTTTGAATCCTAAAATGACAATTAAAAATCTTTTGGAAGATATATTTTTTATTCAAAGAATTTCAGATAAAAGAAAAATTGAAAAGGAAATAAAATTAATGTTTAGAAATTTAAATCTTCCCTTGAAGGATGATTTTTTTAATTCTTATCCTAGTCAATTATCTGGTGGTCAATTGCAAAGAATTTCATTAGCAAGGGCACTATTATTGAAACCAAAAATTTTGATTTGTGATGAGAGCGTAAATATGTTAGATGCTTCAGTAAAAATAGAGATTCTTGAATTATTAAGAGTCTTGCAAGAAAAAATGAAGTTAACGATAATCTTTATCACTCACGATCTAGGTATTGCTAAAAGATTTTGTGATAGGTTGCTAGTCATGAATCATGGAAAGATAGTTGATGAAGGAGAAAGTTCTACATTATTCACTAAAACTCAAAACTCGTATACAAAATCACTTCTAAATTCCTCTTTAAATCTTATTTAACTTTAAGAACATTTAGTAATTTCTGAAAATCTATTGGTAATTCTGATTCAAATAACATTTCTTTACCATTTATTGGATGTATAAGTCCAAGCTTTATAGCGTGTAACGCTTGGCCCTCTAATTTACATGGTAGTTTTTTACATCTTCCATATAACGGATCACCCACAATTGGATGATTAATGTGAGCGCAATGAACCCTTATTTGATGAGTTCGCCCAGTATCTAGTTTGAAACTCATTAATGAGTAATTGCCCAATCTTTCTTTTAATTTCCAATAGGTACAGGCATACCTCCCTGAAGTTTCTTCAACTACTTTATATTTCAATCTATTTAATCTATCTCTGCCAATGTGTCCCACTATTTGGCCTTCTTCAGAATTAGGCGCTCCATGAATTACTGCAATATATTCTCGAGAAGCTATTTTTTCTTTGATTTGTTTCTGGAGATTTACTAATGCCTCTTGGCTTTTTGCTACCACCATACATCCAGATGTGTCTTTATCTAATCTGTGAACAATTCCAGGTCTTAGTTTCCCATTAATTCCAGGTAGATCATTACAGTGAAAAAGTAATCCATTAACTAAAGTTCCTGATTTGTGTCCAGGGGCTGGGTGAACAATTAGTCCTGATTGCTTATTAATTACTATGATGTGCTCGTCTTCAAAAAGGATTTTTAAATCCATTTTTTCAGGTTTCAAATATACAAGAGGTTCTGGAGGAGGCATCCAGATTTGAACATTGTCGCCATTTTTTAATGGGGTCTTTGCTTTTGCGGTCTTATAGTTTACAAGTACTAAACCTGAATTTATAAAATGTTGAATTCTTGCTCTACTTTGTTCTGGCCTTTTACTTACCAACCATCTGTCTAGCCTCATAGGGAGAGGTAGCTCATAAATAATTTCTATAAGTTCACCTTCTCCAATGCCGAAAGAATTTTTATTATTTAATTCCATTTTGGGACTTCTAAAGCAATTTTACCAAGCATTTGATTTCTATAATCTTCCAATAATTTATGAGACATTCTCCTTTTATCGCCTGAGGTATGTTTTGAAGAAGCTTCATCGATCCAATCAGAAGGATTCTCAAAGCCTTTTGTAATATCAACTCCATATCTATTAGATATTTTTTTTGCTGAGATATTCGCATCCTTATCTTTGTTTAGAGTAGATATAATTTTGATAAATTCAATTGCGACACTCTCTATTTCATAAGCAGCTTCTCCAATATCGTCACATAGTGCGAGATTGAGTGCCGATTTTTGATCTTCTAAATTTGGAGGTATAACACCAGGAGCATCTAGTAGATCTATGCCACTTTCTAATTTTATCCATCTTAAATTACGAGTCACGCCCGCTTTCCTAGCACTATCAACAACTCTTTTTTTTGCAATTCTATTAATTAATGCTGACTTGCCTACGTTTGGGAAACCAAGTGTAAGGGCTCTAATTGGCCTAATTCTCATTCCTCTTGAAAGTCTTCTATCGTCAATTGAAGACCTAGATTCTTTGGCGGATTTACAAATTTCTTTAATACCTACACCTCTTTTAGCGTCGCACCAATGCGGATATTGATCTTGAGCATTAAACCATTTATTCCAACTTGCGATGGTACTTGGAGAGATCATGTCGGATCTGTTAATAACAAGAATATGTTTTTTATTTTTGATCCATTTGTTTAAGTGTGGATGTCCTGTTGATAAAGGAATTCGTGCATCTCTAACTTCTATAACTAAATCAACTTTATTGATAACTTCAGATAATTTCTTTTCTGCTTTTGCGATATGGCCTGGATACCATTGAATTTTGGGTATGTCCACTTCAATAAATCAAATAAAATTTTGTATTGCTTTTAATTTTTATAAGTTTCAAAAGTATTTACTTATAAATTTTAGTATAAATTTAATAATTAAAAAATTTTTATAATGGTTAATTCTTAAAATTTATTAAGGCATAGGTAACAGTTACTACTTTTTAACCCAATAAGTCCAAATTAACGTTAGGGTCTTAAAATTAAAAATTAAGATTGTTTAATGTCAAAATTATCTCTTTCCAGTCTTGACAAGACACATTTAGAAGGAAAAAAAGTTCTTGTTAGAGTAGATTTTAATGTTCCATTAAGTGAAGATGGTCAAATAACCGACGATACCCGTATTAGAGCAGCGATCCCAACTATTCAATATCTCATTAATCATTCTTCAAAAGTTATTTTAGCTGCTCATTTTGGAAGACCAAAGGGTCAGGTAAATGAAAAAATGAGATTAACTCCAGTAGCAGCAAGATTAAGTGAGTTGTTGGGAAAAAATGTTGCTCTTACTAACAGTTGTATAGGTGATGAAGCACTTGCTGAATCAAATAGCTTAAATAATGGAGATGTTCTTTTACTTGAAAATGTTCGTTTTTTTGGTGAAGAGGAAAAGAATGACTTGGATTTTGCTAAAAATTTAGCATCACATGCAGATATGTTTGTAAATGATGCTTTTGGTGCTGCTCATAGAGCTCATGCTTCAACTCAGGGAGTTACTAATTATTTAAGTCCATCAGTTGCTGGATTCCTTTTAGAAAAAGAATTGAAATACTTACAAGGAGCAATAGATTCACCTAAGCGTCCATTGGCAGCAATCGTTGGAGGATCAAAGGTTAGTAGCAAAATCGGAGTGCTTGACTCCTTACTAGATAAATGTGACAAAATCATGATTGGTGGTGGTATGATTTTTACTTTTTATAAAGCTAGAGGTCTTGATGTTGGAAAGAGCCTTGTAGAAGAAGATAAACTTGAACTTGCTAAAGATTTAGAAGCAAAAGCAAAAGCAAAAGGAGTTGAATTACTATTACCTACTGATGTTGTTTTAGCTAATGAATTTTCTCCTGACGCCGAAAGTAAAATATCTCAAATTGATTCAATTAGTGGGAATTGGATGGGTCTCGATATTGGTCCAGATTCTATTAAAGTTTTTCAAAATGCTCTTGCAGAATGTAAGACAATTATTTGGAATGGTCCAATGGGAGTTTTTGAATTTGATAAATTTGCAGAAGGTACAAACGCAATAGCTACGACCCTTGCGGACTTAAGTGCTTTTTCTGAAGTTTGTACAATAATTGGTGGTGGAGATTCAGTAGCAGCAGTGGAGAAGGCAGGATTAGCTGAGAAAATGTCACATATATCAACTGGAGGTGGGGCTAGTTTAGAACTTTTAGAAGGCAAAACTTTACCTGGTGTAGCCGCTTTAAACGAAGCTTAGACTATATCTCGTCAACGATTTCAATACTTTTTGTGAAAGTAATCATCCCCAAAGGGTGAGCAATAATTCCTGACCATAATTGTATACCGGGTTTTGTTGGTGCTCTAGTCATTTTGAAAATCCCCCCAGATACTAATGGCTCCAATAATATTTCTTGTTCAAATAATGAATTAACTTGATGAGGTTTTATAGCTCCTGCAATAATGACCTCCTCAAGAGGTTTATTTAGAATAATATCGATATCATATTTTGAACCAGTAAGAACTTTATCAGGAATTTTAAAAATAATATCTATTTTGTTATTATCAGTCCTTATTGTTGTGAATAAATTTTTGATAATCCCTTCATCTATTTTTCCGTTTAAACTTGAAAATAAATAATCGAAATTAGATTCGAGTATATGTATTTCTCCTTTAACTATTTTTTCTCCAAACACTTTTATTCGCAAAATATTTTTATTGGGAACATTAGATTTTAGTCTTTTGATCTTCCATTTGCTGTCAGGGAAATCATTAATAAATTTTGAAAATTGTTTTGCTATATTTTGGTTTTCATTATTTCTAAAATTTTTTCTAATAAATTCTAAATTTCGCGCATTTAAAGAGTTTTCTAGATTTTTTATAAATTCAACTTTTAAAGTTTGCGTTATTGCTGAATAGGGAATAATGAGATAAATAAATAAGTAGAGAGGAATTCCTATATTTTTGAATAAGTTTAAATTAAACATATTTTGTATTTGTTATTTTCATTTTACTAATTTAATTTTTTATGTCTAAAAAAAATAATTTATTAGTTGCAGCTAGTGGGACAGGAGGTCATATTTTCCCAGCTTTAGCAGTTTCTAAAGAGGTAGAAAATGAATGGAATATCCACTGGTTGGGGGTTAATAAAAGACTTGATGCTAATTTTATTCCTCAAAAATATAATTTGACGACTTTAAATATAAAGACACCAAGAAAAAATATTTTTTTGTTTTATCAATATATAGAAATCTTAATGTCAACTTTCCAAATAATTCGGATTTTAAGAGAAAAAAAAATTAACTTAGTTTTTACGACTGGAGGTTATATATCAGCGCCTACTATTGTTGCTTCAAAAATCCTAAGGATACCTGTCATTATTCATGAATCAAATTTAATACCAGGAATGGTCACGAAATATTTTGGTTTTTTATGTAATTATGTTCTTTTAGGATTCAAGAAAACAAATTCTTATTTGAAAAATTGTAAAACTATTTTCACGGGTACCCCTCTAAGGGAGCAATTCTATAAATCTAATCTATTGCCAGAATGGGCTCCACAAGGAAAAGGACCTCTCTTGATTTTTATGGGAGGTAGTCAAGGAGCAAAAGCTATAAATCAAATTCTTTACGAATCACTAGAATTCTTAATTAAAAAAAAGTTTCGGATAGTTCATATCATTGGAGAATATGATCAAAAATCTTTTCAGGTAAGAAATTCAAAATATTATGTTAAAAAAAGATTTACTAATGAAATAGCAGCTTTAATTCAAAACTGTGATCTTGTAATATCAAGATCTGGTTCAGGAACAATAAATGAACTAATAGAGGCTGAAAAGCCTTCAATCTTAATTCCATATCCTTTTTCTAAAAATAATCATCAGGAGAAAAATGCAATAATTCTTGCTGAAACTGGAGGTTCAGTCTTAATGAATCAAAATAAAATTTCTAAAGAAGTTTTTCAAGAAACCTTAGACAGAATTTTTAAAATAAAATTAAAAAAGGGAAAACAGCGATATGAAATATTAGATCTAATGAAGAAGAACATGGAAAAAAATAATAAAATCAAATCTAAAATTGAGATTAAGAAATTAATTAATTATTTTTTAAAAGAATTTTGAATTTCTTTACATAAAAGACTATTATTTTTCCTACTCTGCAAACTTATTCTCGCCCACTTTTCGTCAAGGTATTTAAATGAAGTACATTCTCTAATTAATATCCCCTTATTTTCTAAATATCTTATATTTGGCGACAAAGAAGTGCTACTTTCTATTAAAAAAAAGTTGGTTGAAGAGTTATGAACCTTAAGGTTTTTTATTTTTGATAATTTTTCACAAACTCTTTTTTTTTCAATATTTATCCAGCTGTGGATCTGCTTTATCCATCTTCCATAGAATTTCTTATTACTTAGAATGTCTATTCCGGCTTTAATAGCAAAGGAATTTAATGGCCAAGGATCTCTATTAATTTCCCATTGCTTAAGTTTTTTTGATGAGCCTACAATGTACCCTAATCTAAGACCCGGAATATTGAAGATTTTGGTCAGGCTTCTCAAGACTAATAAATTATCATATTTTTTGGTTAATGGTATTAAGGATTCTTTTTCTCCGTTAGGTGTGATCGACAAGAAAGCCTCATCACAGATAACTAATTTATATTTTTTTATAATTTCCTCTAATGAATTTTTCTCCCACAATTGGCCGGTGGGGTTATGTGGATTTGTTATCCAAATAACATCACCTTTAGGATGAAGTGGAAATGTTTGAGGAAAAATATTATTCCAGTTTTTTGGTAATTCGTAATGTATGAAATTGCTATTCCAACAATTTAAAGATCTTTCATAATCAACAAAGCATGGAGCAGGAATAATACTTATTCCAAATTTGGATGCCTCATAACCTGCCCAGGTTATGAGCTCAGAAGCGCCATTTCCAGGCAATATATTATCTGGATTTATCCCATGAAATTCCCCTATTATTTCTTTCAAATCACTCAATTTTCTTTCGGGATAATATCTAAATCCAAGATTCTTAATTTCCGAATTTAAAGAATCTATTAGTATTTGAGGGGGATCAAAGGGTACTAATGAGGCACTTGCGTCAATAATTTCAGAGGGTAATAAATTAAATTTTTTTGCATTTGCATGTATATTTCCTCCATGTTCTAAGTTTGATATTTGCATGGCTTCTATTGTGTAATCATTAGCTTCTGATTTATTCATTATTCATTTCTAATTTTATTCAACCCATTTTAAATCTGATCCAATGGCCTCTTTTATATTAGACAGTTGATGGTAATTGAGTTGCTTAATAATTCCTTCAAGTATGTCGGGGACTAATTTTGGACCCTTATATATCCATCCTGTGTAGAGTTGAATTAATGATGCTCCAGAACAAATTCTTTCCCAAGCTGATTCAGGACTATTGATTCCACCAACACCAATTAAAATAATCTTTTTATCAATATTATGAATATGTTTTATTATTTGATTTGCTTTTTTTTGTAGAGGCCTTCCACTTAATCCTCCACTCTCTTCGGAAAGTAATAATCCGGTTTGCCTGATCTTTCTATTTTCAAGACCTAACCTATCAATGCTGGTATTAGTAGCAATTATTCCATCTATATTTTCCTCTATTATTAATTGACAAATATCTTCAATATCTTTAAGGCTTAAATCTGGTGCAATTTTTACAAATAATGGAGGACAATTAGGTAATTTTTTAATTTCTTTAAGGAGTTCTTTTAGAAGAATTGGATCTTGCAACTTTCTTAATCCTTCAGTATTTGGAGAACTTACGTTTATAGCTGCATAATCACAATATGGAATTAATAATTTTAAAGAACTTAAATAATCATCTTTTGCTTGAGATAAACCAGTAATTTTAGATTTGCCAAAATTTATTCCCAAACAAATATTCTTCCTATTTTTTTTAAACTCAATACCTTGTTCAAGAAAGTTTTTAACTAGATTTTCAGCACCATTGTTATTAAAACCCATCCTATTTAATGCAGCCTCTTCTTCTGCTAATCTAAATAACCTTGGTTTGGGGTTACCATTTTGAGCAAATTTAGTTACTGTGCCAAGTTCAGCAAATCCAAAACCAAAATCTTTCCATATATTTGCAGCATTTCCATTTTTGTCAAAACCCGCAGCTAAACCTATTGGATTACTAAAATTTATTCCACATATTTTCTGAGTTAACCTTTTATCAACAATAGAAAATTCTTCATTTAGATTTTTTAGGATCGATGAAACTAGAGGCCAATTATTTTTTCTTGAACTGAATGATAGAAGGCTAAGAGATAAATTAGTTAAATATTCTGCATCTATTCCTGAGTCTTTTTTTAGTATAGGGGTTATCAAGTTTTTATAAAGATTTTTGAATACCCCCTTCTGTTCATTCATAAAAAATTAAGATTCTATTTTTTCTATTATCCAATATTTTTTGTCTTTAGGAATCATTCTCCAATTACGCCATTCAAAAAGTAAATATTGTTTGATCTTGTAGTAGTTTTCTTCTCCCAATAAATTACTCAGTTCAAATGAACTTAACAGGTATTTTTTGTTTGCAAATTTTTGAATTAATTCATTTCTTGAAAATAATTCCTGAATTTCTGAAGGTGCATTTTTTTCAAAAAAGTCAACTGAAGATTCGGACTCTTTTGATTTAATTACTAAAGAAATACCTTTGCTATAGTTGGTCGCTATTTTATCAACCCTATCATTTTGTTTGTCACCGCTATGACCCTTAACATATTCCATTACAAGGCCATTAATTCTTAATTGATCAATTTTTTGCCATAAATCAAGATTTTGAACTGATTTTCCTGAGCTTGTTTTCCAGCCATTTCTCTTCCAATTAATAATCCATTTTGTATACCCTTCTATGACATATTTACTATCAGTTCTTAATTTAAAGTTCTCTTTTATTTTATAGGCTTTTAATTTCTCAAGGGTTTTTATAGCTGCAGTGAGTTCCATTCTATTATTAGTGGTATTTTGCTCGGAACCACCTATTTCTAATTCACTGCTGTCGTCAAAAATTATCAGACCACCCCATCCACCTGGACCTGGATTACCACTACAGGCTCCATCAGTTGCAGCTTCAATTGCAATGCTCTCACTATTCATAATTTTTGAAGCCGATATTATGGCTATCGGCTTGAAAAAATGTACTTTTACTTAAGTGTAACTTTACCGCCAGCTTCTTCAATCTCTTTCTTTAAAGATTCGGCGTCTGCTTTAGCAATTCCTTCTTTTACTGTTTTTGGTGCAGATTCAACAAGTGCTTTTGCATCACCAAGACCTAGACCAGTTGCATTTCTTACAACCTTAAGGACTTTGATTTTTGCAGCTGCATCAAAGCTTTCAAGAACTACATCAAATTCAGTTTTTTCTTCAGCAGCTCCACCATCTCCATCACCACCAGCTGCTCCTGGAGCGGCCATTACTACACCTGCAGAAGCTGCGGCAGATACGCCAAAGGCCTCTTCAATTTGCTTTACAAGCTCAGATGCTTCTAAAAGTGAGAGAGATTTTAATGATTCAAGAATTTCTTCAGTTTTTGCGGACATTTTCTTAAAAGTTAATTAGGTTTTGAATTTAAGATTCTGATTTTACAGAATGTTGTTTAAGTGATCTAGCAAGTCCAGAAGGCACTTCATTGATAGAGATAGCAATTTTTGTTACTACGCCATTTAGAGCGCCAGCAATTTTTGCCATCAATACTTCTTTAGATGGAAGACTTGCAATTTCTTTTATTTCAGAATCGCTAAGAAGTCTGCCTTCAAATAAAGCTCCTTTGGTTTCGGATTTTTTGGTGTCTTTTTGAAAAGATTGGATTGCTTTTACAGCACCACCAACATCTTCTTTAATTAAGACAAAAGCATTTGTTCCGGATAGTAAAGATTCAAGATCTTTCCAATTACTATCTCCATCAATAGCTTTACGCATTAATGAATTTTTAGTAACTTTGCAGATGCCGTTAGTTGTTTGCAATCTAGATCGCAAATCTGACATCTCTTTGATAGTTAAACCTTTATAGTCAAGAACTACAGCCATTTCCGAGTCGTTTAATAGAGATTTAATCTCAGTAACGATTTGTTGCTTATTCTCTAGTGTTCGGCCCATTGTTGTTTTTTGGATCGTAATTTAGGGAGAGCAGGAAATGCGGCAAAGTTCTTTTAAAAGAGGCCGCTTTTATTAGATCCAAAAAGAAATAATTAAGACGAGTCCTCGGTAGGAATTAAAAATTTAGAATAACTAAATAAACCTACTTTCTTTGGCCGTATTATTGCACTTTAAATTATACTACAAAGGGTTAACCTTCAGGTTGGTAATCTTGTACAGCATTTATGTCTACTTGAACTGAAGGTCCCATTGTTGAAGTAACATAAAAAGTTTTCCAATACTTTCCTTTGGCTCCACTTGGTTTATTTTTATCAATTGATTCTTGTAAGGTTTTTAAGTTGTCAAATAGAGCCTCTTTTGTAAAACTTGCTTTTCCAAAGCGGACATGAACGATACCCGCCTTATCTGCTCTAAATTCGAGTTTACCAGCTTTGAATTCTTTTATTGCATTAGCAATATCATTAGTTACTGTTCCAGCTTTAGGATTAGGCATTAAACCTCTAGGTCCTAAAACTCTTCCTAATTTTGCAACCTTTGGCATCATATCTGGAGTTGCAATAAGTAGATCGAACTCCATATTTCCTTTGTTGATGCTTTCCACAAGATCTTCTTCGCCAAACAAATCAGCACCAGCAGCCTTAGCTTTAGATACATTCTCGCCACTTGTAATTACTGCAATTTTGATGCTTTGGCCAGTACCATTTGGTAATGCAACAGTGGTCCTTAATTGTTGATCAGTATATTTTGGATCAATACCTAAACGTATATGCGCTTCGATAGTTTCATCAAATTTTGCATTAGCATTTTCCTTGATAATACTAAGAGCTTCAAGTGGGGCATAAATGCGATCTTCTATCTTTGTTGATAGAGCCGCCATTCTTTTTGATAGTTTTTTCATAATAATTTTGGGTGCAAACGGTTATTAACTAACCTCCCCTAAATAGTGAGCAATTTTGTCTTGAACTCAATCAGTAATAGAGACGCCCATATTACGAGCAGTACCCTCAATTACTTTCATTGCTGATTCAACACTAGAACAGTTTAGATCAGGAAGCTTAGTTTTGGCTATTTCTTCTAATTGAGCTTTACTTATATTCCCAACAGAGCCTTTTGCGGATTCACCTGATCCTTTCTCTATACCAGCTGCTTTTGTTATTAAGACGGAAGCAGGAGGTGTTTTTGTGATGAAAGTAAAGCTTCTATCTTCAAAAACAGAAATCTCAACTGGAATTACAAAACCAGCTTTATCTTGTGTCCTGGCGTTGTATTCTTTACAAAATGCCATGATATTGACACCATGTTGTCCTAAAGCTGGTCCTACAGGAGGAGCAGGATTTGCTTTGCCTGCTTGTAGAGCAAGCTTGATAACCGCAACAATTTTTTTTGCCATTAGATTAGAGAATTTAAGCTGAAGTAGAAAATCATGATTTTACTCGATAAACAAGAACAATTAGAAATTAATTTTGTTTATTGATTTGGGAGAATTCTAATTCTACAGGAGTCTCGCGCCCAAATATTGAAAGTAATGCTTTTAATTTATTTCTTTCCCCGGAAACTTCTATAACTTCTCCCTGGAAATCCTTAAATGGACCGCTAGTAACTATGATTCTATCTTTTTCTTCAATATCTAACTTGATTACAGCTTTTTTCTCTGATGCGCGCTTAAAGATTCTATTTACTTCTTGTTTGGATAATGGTCGAGGTTTGATATGACCTCGCGATCTTCCACTGCCCCTTCCATCTTCAGCACCAACAAAGTTAATTACATTTGGAGTACTTTTTACAGCCATCATTGTATCTTCATCCAAAATCATTCTTACGAGGACATAACCTGGGAAAACTTTTTCTTCGGTAGTTTGTCTACTTCCATCTTTTTTTAATTTAATTCCAGGAGTTTGGGGAATTTCTATCTCAATGATTCGATTATTAACACCTAAAGTTACTGATCTCTGCTCAAGAGTTGCTTTTACTTTTTTTTCACAGCTTGATGCTACTTGAACTGCATACCATCTTGCGATGCTAGTGTTTGCTTTTGAAGAAGCAAGGCTAGTAGTGAATTCATTACTCATTTTTTTTCTGGAAGCTTAATTAAGATCTTTATAAATGGATATTCAGGGATAATTCAACCAAAAATTTGCGAGGCTGCCCATCCATAGAATCTGCTGACAGATGCAATGGCTGCCGCAGAAAAGGTTACCATAATTATAACCGCTACAGATTCGCTAAAAAGTTGTTGTTTGTTTGGCCACACGACAAGTTTAAGCTCATCGTAGGTAGATCTAAAAAAATTATTCTTTTTTTTAGGTTCTTCAATTTCAGGAGAATCCTTTTTTGGAGGTTCTTTATTAGTAATAGGACTTGTCACAAAATTTTTTTTTGAAATTAAGCTTTACGCTTTGATTTTTATTTTAGCTTATTGATTTACTCCTCAGCTAGGTTTGAAAACGATCTCATCTTTTTTAGCGGGGTTAAGTTTAATTGTGATATTTTTTTTATTTTTAAAGTTATCCTCTAAAAGTTTTGCAGCTAAGGGATTTTCTATTTGTCTTCTAAGTTCCCTGCTAAGTGGCCTAGCACCATATTCAGGTTCGTAAGAATCATTTGCAATTTTATTAATAACTTTTTTGTCTATAACAATATTTATTTTCTGTTCAAGTAGCAGGTTTTTTAAATCTTCTGTTTGTAAAATAATTATTCTTTGAAGTTCATCAATAGATAATGGATCAAACTTTACTACTTCGTCAATTCTATTTAAGAATTCAGGTCTAAAAATTGAAGACAATGTATTACTAATAGAATCATTTAGAGTTTGTTGATCTTTTTCTAACTTTCCTTCACTTTTAGAAATCTTTTGTGAATACTCCAGTATAGATTTACCAGCTAGGTTACTTGTCATAATAATTACGGTATTTTTGAAATCTACGGTCCTTCCTTGAGAATCCGTTAATCTTCCTTCATCTAAGACTTGTAAAAGGATATTAAATACTTCTGTATGTGCTTTTTCTATCTCATCAAGAAGTATTACGGAATAGGGTTTACGTCTTACAGCTTCAGTTAATTGACCTCCCTCTTCATAACCAACATAACCTGGAGGAGCTCCCAAAAGTCTTGCTACGGCATTTTTCTCCATATATTCACTCATGTCTAATCTTAGAAGTGCGTCCTCTTCATCAAATAAAGCTGTTGCAAGAGATTTTGCTAATTCTGTTTTACCAACACCTGTAGGACCCATAAATAAAAAAGATCCAATAGGTCTTTTAGGACTTTTCATGCCAACGCGAGCCCTTCTAATTGCAGCAGAAACAGCTTCTATAGCTTTTTCTTGTCCAATAACTTTTTCACTTAGTTCTGTTTCTAGATTGATTAATTTCTTACGTTCATTTGAAACTACTTTAGAAATCGGAATTCCTGTGATTTTTGAAATAACATCAGCAATATCATCAGGTTCAACTTGATATTTAAAAGGGAAATTTTTATTTTTCTTCATTTTATTAAAGTTCCCTTCAACTTTTTGTATTTCATTATCTATTTCACTTAACTCTTCTTCAAGCTTTTCTAACAAATCCAGATCTTTTTCAATTTCGTGATTTGATTTATCTTTAATTTGTTTGGTTAGCTTATCCTCTTCTTTCATCAAAATCGATAATTGCTCCATTTCTTCACGAAAATTATTCCAATTGTCCAAGAGAACTTTCAACTTTGACTCTGATTGTTGCTTAATATTCAATAGTTTTTCTTGAGCTTCGATATCGTTATCTAGTAAATTATTCAGTTTTTCATCAATACTCTGAATTTTGTTTTCTAGTTGGAAGATTATTTGAGGCTTTTTAGTAGACTCAATTTTTAACTCTGCAGCTGCTTCATCAATTAAATCTATTGCTTTATCAGGAAGACATTTATCGCTGATGTATCTGTCGGCTAATTTTGCAGAATAATTAACTGCATCTCTAGAAATTCTTATACCATGATGTGATTCATATTTCTTTTTGATACCTTGCAGTATTTTTGCGCTCAATTCTACTGAAGGTTCATTAACAGCTATCTTTTGAAAGCAATTATTCAATGCCTGATCTTTTTCAATACTTTCACGAAATTTCTCAGGAGTTGTTGTACCGATACATCTAAGTTCTCCTTCAGCTAGTAAAGGTTTTAAGATATTGCTAATGTCGGTAGTAGATCTGTCAGAACTTAATATTGAGTGGATTTCATCAATAAATAAAATAATTCCTTGGCTTGGATCGTTTAGTTCCTGCAGTATTAAACTTAGTCGTTCCTCTAGTTGGCCTCTAAATTTTGTCCCAGAAACTAAAGCACCTAAGTCAAGTGAAATAATTTTAAATTCTTTTAAAGAATCAGGAACTTTTTTGTCTACAATTGATTGAGCAAGTAATTTTGCAATTGAGGTTTTACCAACTCCAGGATTGCCGATAAGTATGGGATTATTTTTGGTTCTTCTGCAAAGTATCCTCATTAAATTATTGATCTCATTTTCTCTCCCTATAATTGGATCCAGTAAGCCTTTTTTAGCTGATTCTGTTAAGTCTCTTCCATAAAGTGACAGCGCATTTTCATCTCTTCCAACTTGTTTTTTGGTTTCAATTTGAAGTTCACTTTTTGGTAATTGAATAATAGCTTTTTCAAAATTTTCTTCTTTCACTAAAGTCTCTTTGTTTGATTCAAAATTAGATTGATTATTTATCTCAATTACGTTCTTATAATTAAGAGAATCTTTTGATTGATTAATATTTGGGAAAAACTTTAATTCTTCCTCTAATTTTTCCATTGAAAGATTGCCTTCTTCAAAAACATAATTACCAATTCTTAAATCTCTTCCAAGAGCAATTAGTAAATGCGGAATTTCGATTAATCTCGATCCCCATTGAATTTTAATCTGATTTGCATTATCTAATAAAATTTCTAAATCTTCTCCGATAGTAAAAATATCTGACTCATTTGTCGGTGTCTCTTCTAAAAAATCTTCGGTTATATCTAAAACTGTATCTTGGTCTATTGATAATTTTTCAATGAAAGCAAAGAATTCACTTGATGAGAATAATGTATGAATTATGTGTTCAATATTAAATTCGCTATGATCCCATTTTTTTGCTGTTTCTTCCCCCAATAGAAGAAGATTCCAACTTATATCGCTAAAAAGTTCAGGACTGGATGTAAGAGTTTCTCTCATAAACTATAAAAACTATAGTTGATTATTAATTAACATTCTAAATAGGATTTGCATTAATAATCATCACATAATTTTAAATTGTAAGATGAAATTTAAAATTATGTTTATGAAAGGGTTTGTGCGGACTTTGGAATTAATAAAACTCTTAATTATAATCTCAGTTGTTCTTAAATTAAAAAATTATATTTGGGTAACATATATATTTCAGATATTAGCCAAATAGTTCAGCTATTAATAGGATTTAAATAGTAATGATTAAATTGTGAAAGAAACTATTGATTTTCTTATTGATACCATTGAAGCAAGGCAAGTCCTTGATTCAAGAGGTAATCCGACTGTAGAGGCAGAAGTATTTTTGGAATGTGGGGCAAGTGGTAGAGCAATTGTTCCTAGTGGAGCAAGCACTGGTGCTCATGAGGCACATGAATTGAGGGATGGTGGTTCAAAATATATGGGGAAAGGTGTTTTAAATGCTGTTAATAAAATTCATGAAACAATATCCCCGGCTTTATGTGGTTTGTCAGCTTTAGATCAAACTGCAGTTGATAACTTAATGATTGAAATTGATGGAACACCTAATAAGTCTAACCTTGGAGCAAATTCAATCCTTGCAGTAAGTCTTGCAATTGCCAGAGCATCAGCAAATGCTTTAGACATTCCCCTATATAGGTATCTTGGAGATCCATTATCCAATCTTCTTCCAGTCCCTTTGATGAATGTAATAAATGGTGGTGCTCATGCACCAAATAGTCTTGATTTTCAGGAATTTATGCTTGTCCCGCATGGAGTTCAAAATTTCAGTGAATCACTAAGAATGGGTACTGAAATTTTTCACTCATTAAAATCATTACTTGATAAAAAAGGTCTATCTACTGCTGTAGGGGATGAGGGTGGATTCGCACCTAATTTGTCATCGAGCGAAGAAGCAGGAGACTTACTCTTAGAAGCTATTCAAAAAGCAGGATTTATTCCTGGTGAACAAGTTTCTTTAGCTTTAGATGCTGCTAGTACTGAATTTTATAACAATGGTATTTATCAATATGAAGGAAAAAGTTTAAATAGTTCTGAAATGATTTCATATCTTTCAAAATTAGTTTCTAATTATCCAATAGTTTCAATAGAAGACGGTTTAGCAGAAGATGATTGGGAGGGTTGGTCAGAATTAAATAAAGAACTTGGAAATAAAGTTCAACTTGTAGGCGATGATTTGTTCGTTACGAATACAGAAAGGTTAAGGAAAGGGATTATAGAAAAATCGGCTAATTCAATCCTAATAAAGGTAAATCAAATTGGAACATTAACCGAAACTTTAGAAGCAATTGATTTAGCTAAAACCTCTGGCTTCACAAGTGTTATAAGTCATAGAAGTGGTGAGACTGAAGATACAACCATTGCTGATTTATCTGTCGCCACAAGATCTGGTCAGATCAAGACCGGTTCTTTGAGTAGAAGTGAAAGGATTGCAAAATACAATAGGCTTTTAAAAATTGAAGAGGAATTGGGAAATCAAGCAAGATTTGCTGGGGCTTTAGGTTTAGGTCCAAAAAATATATAGTTTTTCTAGCGCTTTAGTTTTTCTAAACGGGAGCCTTTACTCATACTTAATTGGCATTTTAGCCAATCGATGCTTATGGGCAGTGCAAAAAATAATGGTAATAATGCAAAATTATTTTGTTTATTTGTAACTAGTAAAGCAGATGCAATTGATAAGCTTCCTATAAGAATTGAATGACCTAATGTTTTTTGAGCAGTAAACATTTTTTTAAACTGTCTATCTGACTCTCCCATTCTTATTTGTAATTGTAGATCACCCTGTTCTAATCTTTCTAAACTTTCATCTATTCTTTTGGGAATTCCTACAGCTTTGGATCCTATTTCACCAACTTGCCTTCCAAATTGGTTAATTAAATCGTTAGGAGTTTGATTATTAGAAGTCATAAGTTCTATTAAATAAGGCTTGGTAACTGATACAAGATTAAACCCTGGGTCAAGCATTCTGCCAACTCCTTCAAAAGTTGACAAAGCTCTCATTACAAATATTAAATCTACTGGTAGTTGAAATGGAGTTTCATAAACAAGTTCGTATAAATCTCCAGATAATTTTTCAATTATATTTGGACTAAATGGTGGAGTTAAAGCTTCTTTAAGCATTAACCTTACTAATCTTCTTACTGGTCCAATATCAATATCTTTTGAAATTAGGCCAGCTTGTTGCAATTGACTTACAAGTGATGAAGCGTCTCTTAATGCAGCAGCCTTAACCATTGCACCTAAACTCGTTTGAAGATTATTTGAGATATTACCCATCATTCCAAAATCATAAAAAATTAATTTACCAGTATTCGAAACTGCTAGATTCCCTGGATGAGGATCTGCATGAAAAAAACCGTAATTCACTAGTTGTTTTAGATAGCTGGTAGCACCAATTTCTGCAATTTTTGGTAAATTTATCCCTTGGGCTTGTAATTTTTTTAAGTCGCTTATTTTTGTTCCTTCTAAATAACTTAAACAAAGCACTTTTTCACTACTCATATCCCAAATTACTTCAGGAACTTCAACATTTTCATCATCAAGAAATTGCTGTCTAAACCTTGCTGCATATTGTGCTTCGCAATTAAAATCAAGTTCCTTCAAAAGAACTTTCCTGCACTCTTTAGCAATCTCAACCCAATTTCTACCTCGACTCCAATTCTTGTTTTTCTGTAATAATCCTGCTATTTGTTGCATAATGCCTAAATCGATAATAAATAATTCTTTTAAATTGGGCCTTTGAACTTTAAATACTACTTTTTTACCATCTTTTAGATTCGCTCTATGAACCTGAGCTAGTGATGCTGATCCTACCGGTTCGGATATGATTTGATCTATTTCATCAGACTTTGATCCTAATTCTTTTCTGATAGTTTCTTCAACTTGCTCAAATGAAAAATTAGGAACTTGATCCTGTAATTTAGATAATTCTTGTATCCAGGTATTAGGAATTAAGTCAGGTCTAGCTGATAATAATTGTCCAATTTTAATAAATGCTGAACCAAGCTTAATTAATTGATTGGTAAACCACTTAGCTCGTTTAATTTGGACCCTACTTTTTTTACTGCTTTTAGTTTGGAAAATTGTAAATCTAATATTATCTAGCCATAATTTTATTAAAAGCGAAATTAGTGTTATCCAAATGAGAAAGCCCCTCTTTAATTTTTTTAAACGATAATGAATATTGTAATAACTCATTTGATTTGATTATTTATTGCTTTGTTAAATAGATCAATTTGCTCATTGATGCCTTCAATTTCATTTAAAGCTTTTTTTATTTTGGAATCTTTAAAAGTATCTTTGGGTTCATTCTCTTGAATATTCTCTGCATTCTCCATCCTTGAGGCTTCCTCGATTATGGATTCTTTCAAATTATCAAATTCTTTTTTGAGGATTTCTGGGGCATCTTGAGCAATATTTGTTGCTTCTTCAATTTTTTCAACCAATATCTCGTTTAATTTTTCGGTTACTTTCTTAATAGCAGCTTTTAAAAGGTAATCAGAGTTGGTCATGAAAAATATAATGTTTCTATGGCAATTAATCTACAAGACATAATCTAATAATAGATCAATACAGAACATTTCACGAAACTGATAATTTTGATAATTAACTTTTTTATTTTTCCTATGTAAGTTTGTTTCTATATTATGCTTTTTTCTTTTTTTTCTTTTAACTTATATCTATATAAAGGTTAGGAATCAACATTTAAGATATCTTCTAACCAAAAAACTCATCTAATTAACTACTAAAAGGAGTTTTATTACATTGAAAATCATCGAGTCAGATGTAGTTATTATCGGAGGAGGTCCGGCTGGGTGTACTTGCGCACTTTATACATCTCGTTCAAACTTAAAGACAGTCATTTTAGATAAAAATCCATCTGTCGGCGCCTTAGCAATAACTCATCAGATAGCTAATTATCCAGGCGTACCTGTTGATATAAGTGGAGAGAAATTACTTACTCTAATGAGAGAACAGGCTGTGCAATACGGTACAGATTATATAAGAGCACAAGTGTTTGGAATAGACGCTAGTGGAGAATGGAAAATAGTTTATACACCTGAGGGCACTTTTAAGGCTAAAGCACTTGTTCTTGCGAGTGGAGCTATGGGTAGGCCTGCATCATTTAAGGGAGAAGCGGAACTTCTTGGCAAAGGAGTAAGTTATTGTGCCACCTGTGATGGAGCTTTTTATAAAAATAGAGAAGTTGCCGTAGTTGGAGTGAACAAGGAGGCAATTGAAGAGGCAACTGTTCTTACTAAATTCGCGTCTACTGTGCATTGGATTACATCAAGTGATCCTAAATCAGATAATGAAGAAGCTATGGAATTGATGGATAATTCAAATATAAAACATTGGAGTAGAACAAGATTATTGGAAATTTTGGGTGATGATATGGGTGTGAATGGAGTTGTTGTAAAAAATAAGCAAGAAGAAAATCCTATTAATTTAAATTTAGATGGAGTCTTTGTCTATATGAGTGGTTCAAAGCCAATTACTGATTTTTTAGGGGATCAAATTGCTTTAAAAGAGGACGGAGGAGTTATTGTGGATGACTTTATGTCTACAAACTCTGATGGAGTTTGGGCTATTGGAGATATAAGAAATACACCATTTAAGCAAGCCGTTGTTGCAGCATCTGATGGATGTATTGCAGCAATGTCAATTGATAGATATTTGAATAGTAGAAAAAATATAAGAGTAGATTGGATTCATTCTTAAAAAATTAAAATATTATTTCTTTGATTTAGAGGGGTGTTGCTTCAGAAATATAAGCGACACCTCCGTAATAACTTAAATCATCCCTAATATTATCTCTCATTTTATCTATTAATTCTTGTTCACAAAAAACGATTACATGAGCATTCGATCCTAAGCCTGTAAATTCCATATCCTCGGTAACTACTCTTTCAGGACCTCTGCCTGTAGCATGTTTCATAACTGTATATCCTGGAACATTAGCTTTTTCCAAGGTTTTAATGATTGCATCTAGTTCTCTTTCACTAAATATTAAGTCTAATCTTTTCATTTTTATAAAGGAGGTAGTGGGATAATGGTATTTACTAAACTCATATATATTGGAATACCAAGAATGATATTGAATGGGAAAGTTAGACCTAGTGTTGTTGAAATGTAATAACTAGATCTGGCTTCTGGGACCGTCATCCGCATTGCGGCAGGAACTGCAAGATATGAGGCGCTAGCACATAAAACCACAAATAAAAGTGAATTGCCAGGTCCTAAAGATAAAAATCTTGCAACGAATACACCAATAAATGCATTGAATAAAGGCATGAAAACCGCAAAGCCAATTAAAAATGAACCTGCACTTTTCAATCTCGGCAATCTTTGCGCAGCCACTATTCCCATGTCTAATAAGAAGAAGCATTCTGCTCCATAAAATAATTGTCCTGTAAATGGTTCCATTTTCGCAATGCCTGAAGGATTACTGGAAGCAGTTAGAAATCCTACAATCAAGCTTGAAAGCAATAAATATACTGATCCATTCAAAAGTGATTCATGTAATATTGCGCTTAGATGCATTTTTCTTGACTTAGGTCTATTTTTGGGAGCTGCAAATTTTACAAGTAATAATCCAACTATTATTGCAGGGGACTCCATTAGAGCTAAGGCGCCAACCATAAATCCATCAAAAGCTATTTTTTGACTTTCTAAAAAACTCTCTGCAGAAATAAATGTGACAGCACTTATTGAACCGTAAGCTGCTGCTATCGCTGCTGAATTAAAGACATCAAACTTAAATCTTAAAATTAAAAATCCAATTAGCGGGATTACTAATGACATTAGTATTGCAGCACTTAAAGTAGGCAATACTTGATCATTAAACCCACTTTTCTGTATCTCTATACCTCCTTTAAACCCAATAGCTAAAAGCAAATATAGGGAGAAGAGTTTGGGTAATGGAGCTGGTATTTCTAAATCGGATTTAAAGAGTACAGATATTGCTCCAATCAAAAAGAAAAGAACTGGCGGCGCTAATACATTTTGCAGAATTGGATTTATTTCCATAAATTATTAGGCTAGTTCATTTAGAGCGGTTTCTAAGGCTTCTTTTCTTGTTTCAATGATGCCTTCAACTCCAAACTTAGCTAATCTATCCTTTACTTTTTCATTGGCTCCAGCAACAAATGCTTTCCTAGAGTTATTTTTTGCTTCTTGCATCATATCCTCTATTGCGAGAGTCGCTGTTACTCCAAGTCTTGGTACATCAGTAATATCTAGTATCAAAATCTTGTAGTTTCTTACAAGCATCATTCTCTCAGAGATACCTTTAGCTGCTCCAAAACTAAGGGGTCCTTTTAGTCTAAATAGCATTACTTCTCCTGAACATCTATCTAGAAGTGCTTTTTCATCTGCAGGTAATGAATTTTTAGCTTGATCATCTTTTGATAAAGGATTATCCTCATCCATGCCTTCTAGTTGAGTTTCGGTTATTGAATCAATAGTTAGCATATTTGCTATGAATACACCGACTAAAACTGCCCAAATTAAATCCCAAAAAACAGTCATTAGAAGTACCCCGTACATTACTACTGAAGTTTTTAAAGATAATTTGTGAGCCCTCCTCAAGAATCCCCAATCAATAATATCTAGACCTACTTTTATTAGGATTCCCGCTAGCAAGGCAGTTGGTATTTGCTCAGCTAGAGGTCCCGCACCAACTAAAACTATCAACAATACAACTGAGTGAACCATTCCAGAGATGGGAGTTGAGCCTCCAGATTTAACATTAATGACAGTTCTCATTGTTGCTCCTGCTCCAGGTAAACCTGAAAATAGACCCGCAACAGCATTTCCTATCCCTTGACCAATAAGTTCTCTATCTGAATTATGTTTTGTTTGAGAAATATTGTCTGCTACAAGAGATGTCAGTAAAGAGTCAATAGCGCCAAGAACTGCGAGGACTAATCCTGCCTTGAAAATAATTGGAAAATATTGATTAAAACTTGGGAAATTTAAAGATGGAACACCCCTCGGAATTTCTCCAATTCTATCAATAGTTCCATCTCCAAAAATTAAAATTGATATTGGAGTTACTATCAATAAGGCCAATAGAGGAGAAGGAACCCATTGACTAATTTTTCTAGGAGTTAGAAATACTATACCTAGTGTCATTATTGCCACTCCAATAGCAGCACCATTGGGCTGGAAATTTGAAAATACAGTTGATAAAGATTCGACTACTCCACCACGAGTGCTAATTCCAAGTAATGGACCAATCTGAAGTGCAATTATTATTACTCCAATTCCAGACATAAATCCTGAAACAACAGAATATGGAACTAATGTAATGTACTTTCCTAGTTTTAGAATCCCGAATAATATTTGCAGTATGCCGCCAATTACTACAGCTGCCATCACTAAAGGCAAAATTTGTCCTGCAGACAGATCTCGTGGAACTCCAACCGCTGCTAAGCCTGCTACTACACCAGCAACAGTTACACTCATGGGTCCAGTGGGTCCACTAACTTGAGCAGGTGTCCCGCCGAATAATGCTGCTAAAAAACCAACTACTACTGCACCATATAATCCATAAATTGCTCCGCCAGGTCCTAACGCAGCATTACCAAAAGCAAGAGCGAGAGGTAGAGCTACCACTGCGGCTGTGATCCCCCCAAGAATATCTCCTCTTACATTCTTTAGGTGGAATCCATTAATTATTTGCAAAGATACTCTCCTTAAAATAAATACTTAACTAAAAGATATTATCTCTTTATGACGTAAATTTGTGAAAAATGAAGTTTGTGCAAAATATTTTTGTAACTTTTTTTGTCTTCTTTAAGAAATTTAAGTTAATTTTCCTGAACAAAAGGAGTCTCTGATTGATTTATATGGGAGACAAGCTATTAATCTATTAAGATAAATATTTTTAATTTTTATAATATTAAAATGAATTCGATTATTCGTCCTAGAAGATTAAGAAGAACTGAGGCAATTAGGGAAATGGTAAGAGAAAACCATCTAAAGGCTTCTGACTTTATATATCCATTATTTATTCATGAAAAAGATTATAAAGAGGAAATTTCGGCAATGCCAGGAACTTTTAGATGGCATATGAATGGCTTAATAAAGGAGGTTACTAGGGCATGGGAATTGGGAATAAGGTGTGTGGTTCTTTTCCCAAAAATAAACGATAGCTTAAAGACTGAAGATGGAGCAGAGTGTTTTAATGAAGACGGTTTAGTACCTAAAGCTATTCAAATATTAAAAAAAGAGATTCCAGAAATGGCTATAATGACAGATGTTGCCTTGGACCCATATTCTTGTGATGGACATGATGGATTAGTTGATGAAACTGGAAAAATATTGAATGATGAAACTATCGAAATTTTAAAAAAACAAGCTTTAACACAAGCTAGAGCTGGAGCAGATTTTATCGGCCCTAGTGACATGATGGATGGGAGAGTTGGGGCAATTAGAACTGCGCTCGATAGTCAAGGATTTAGTGATGTAGGTATTATTAGTTATACAGCAAAATATTCATCTGCTTATTATGGTCCATTTAGAACTGCTTTAGATTCAGCTCCTAGAGAAAATAGTAAAAAAATAATTCCAGATAATAAGTCTACATATCAAATGGACCCCGCCAATTCAAAAGAGGCTTTAATTGAATCTGCATTGGATCAATATGAAGGAGCTGATATTTTGATGGTAAAACCAGGCATTTCATATTTAGATATTGTTTATAGACTAAGTACTTTTTCAAATAAACCTATAGCTGCATATAACGTTAGTGGGGAATATTCCATGGTAAAGTCTGCTGCCATGAAAAACTGGATTAATGAAAAAGATATTGTTTTAGAAACCTTGCTAAGTTTTAAAAGAGCAGGAGCAAAATTGATACTCACTTATCATGCTTGCGATGCATCTCAATGGTTGCAAGATACTTAAAAACTCATTATTAACAAAAATTTGTTTTATTCTTTAGTTAATGGTATGTTCACTGCTTTGTTTTGAAGTTTTCACAAGGAGTAAATAGAATTGGTCACATCGCACTTAGAGTAGAGAATCTCGAAAGGGCCAAATCTTTTTATATTAAATTGGGTATGAATTTGGTTTGGGATGATGAAGATTGGTCCTATTTAGAAGCTGGAAAAGGGAAAGATGGACTTGCGTTGTTAGGTCCTAACTATAAAGCTGCAGGACCGCACTTTGCTTTTCATTTTGAAAATAAAAAAGAAGTAGTTAATATTCAAAACGATTTAAAAAATTCTGGTGTAAAAGTTGGTCCTTTACATGAACATAGAGACGGAACAGCATCTTTTTACATGAAGGATACTGAAGGAAACTGGCTCGAGATGCTTTATGTTCCTCCTGAAGGGATTCAATCGAATGTTTGATCTTTTTTTGTATGGAAGAGAAAAATCATTCTAAAAAATTATATTCAGAGAACTCAATAGAAGATGAATCTATAAGCCTTTTAGAGTGGGATTCAATAAAAAAGCATTTATCCTCATTCGCTTCTACAGAAATGGGTAAAAGAGCAATTTTAAGTTTTGAAGTTCCCTCAGAATATGATGTTTCTAAAAGACTTTTGAAAGAAACGGTTGAAATAACTGAGCTAGAAAATAATTTAGATAAATCAATTAGTTTTTCTGATGTTTGCGATATTACTAGAAATATTGAGATTTGCTCAAAGGGAGGTGTAATTTTATCTTCTGACTTGTTAGAAATTGCGAAAACAATTTCTGCTGCAAGAAATTTAAAAAAAATCTTATTAGATTTTGAACAAAGACCTTTTATTTCATCATTCACAAATAATTTAATTGACCATCATAATATTGAAACAATTTTAAAAAATGGTATTGAATCTAATGGTAGGATTTCAGATAATGCTAGTAGTGAATTATCTATTCTGAGAAAAGAATTATTATCTAAGAAACTGGAAAGAAAAATATTAGTTGATAAATTTATTCAAAAGAATTTATCTTTTTTGCAAGACACTACTATTGGAGATCGATATGGTAGGCCAGTTTTAGCAGTAAAAGTTAATTATGTAGATAAATTTAAAGGCATCATCCATGACTCTTCATCTTCAGGAAATACAGTATATTTTGAACCTGATAGTGTAGTAACTAAGGGTAATAAGATTGCTTCTTTAGAGGCAAAGATCACAGCAGAAGAATTTAAATTACTTCAGAAATGGTCTCAAGTTATTAGTGATAATTCAGAAAGTCTTATCGTAATGGCATCCATTTTATTGAGATTAGAAAATGCTCTAACCCGTTCAAGATATTCGAAATGGATTGGAGGCAAAACTCCTACTTTTGAGAAAAATCCCGTTATTTCCCTAATTGGTTTTTCTCATCCGTTATTGATTTGGGAACATAAGAAAAAAGGAGCTCCTCCCCCAGTGGCTGTCGATTTCCATATTAATAGAAATATAAAGGTTGTAGCTATTACAGGTCCAAATACTGGAGGTAAAACGGCAGCTTTAAAAGGTTTGGGTTTGTCGTTACTTATGGCTAGAGCAGGATTATTGATACCCTCAACTAATAATCCTATTATCCCTTTTTGTCCAAATGTATATGTTGATATAGGAGATAATCAATCATTAGAAGAAAATTTATCTACCTTCAGTGGGCATATATCCCGCATAAAAGAGATTTTAGATTCACTTGATAATAGGGAAGGATTATCAGTTGTTTTGTTAGATGAGATTGGATCTGGTACAGATCCTCTTGAAGGTAGTGCTCTTGCGATGGCTTTATTAAAAGAATTTGCAAATAAATCTGATATCACTTTAGCAACTACGCATTATGGAGATATTAAGGCATTAAAATATAATGACTCCAGATTCGAAAACGTATCAGTTGCATTTGATGAGGATTCTTTGAAGCCAAAATATATACTCAACTGGGGCATTCCTGGTAGAAGTAATGCTTTGTCAATCTCAAAGAGAATTGGTCTCGATGAAAGTATACTCAATGAAGCTGCAAATTATCTGAAGCCAAAAGAAGTTGATAATATTAACAGTATTATTAAAGGACTTGAGGAAGAGAGGATTAAACAACAAAATTCTGCAGAAGCGGCTGCAGAACTTATTGCCAGGACTGAAATATTACATGATGAACTTAAGAGAAATTATGAATATCAAAAAATAAATGCTGAAAAAATACAGGAAATTGAAAGGTCTAAATTATCAAAATATATTGTATCCGCTAAAAAAGAAGTAATAGATT
>QCHO01000004.1 GCA_003279535.1 Prochlorococcus sp. AG-402-C22 | reverse complement strand
TAGTTAATTCATCTTGTTTTTAGTAAAATAAAAATTACATGTCAGTAAGAATTAATTTGACTAATAATAATAGTTTAATTTCAAAACCCGATTGGTTAAGAGTAAAAGCTCCACAAGTTGAGAGAATTGGTAGTACTGCAAATTTATTAAATGATTTAAATCTCAATACCGTATGTCAAGAAGCAAGCTGTCCAAATATTGGTGAATGTTTTGCTAGTGGAACTGCAACTTTCCTTATAATGGGCCCTGGTTGCACCAGGGCATGTCCATATTGCGATATTGATTTTGATAGATCCAAGAGAGATTTAGACCCAACAGAACCATATCGTCTAGCAGAAGCCGTTTATAGAATGAAGCTTAAGCACGTTGTAATCACATCAGTTAATAGAGACGATCTTGAGGATGGTGGGGCATCTCAATTTTTTAAATGTGTTGATCAAGTAAGAAAAAAATCTCCTGAAACTACGATTGAGCTTCTAATTCCTGATTTTTGTGGTAATTGGAAAGCTCTTCAAAAAGTTCTTAATTCCAATCCAAATGTTTTAAACCACAATATTGAAACTGTGCCATCGCTTTATAAAAAAGTAAGACCTCAGGGTAAATATGAGAGAACTCTAGAGTTACTTAAAAGAACTAGAGAGTATTCTCCTAAAGTTTATACAAAATCAGGCTTTATGCTTGGTTTAGGGGAAAAAGATGAGGAGGTTTTGAATCTTCTTGAGGATTTGAGGAGTAATTACGTTGATATTGTTACTATTGGTCAATATTTATCTCCTGGCCCTAATCATTTACCTGTTCAAAGATTCGTGAGTCCTTCAAAATTTAATTATTTTAAAGCGTTCGGGGAAAAAAATTTGGGCTTTATGCAAGTAGTGAGTTCCCCTTTAACTCGTAGCAGTTACCATGCTGAAGAGATTCAAAAACTTATGAAAAAGTTTCCAAGATAGTCTTTTCATTGATTTGAATCTATCCACTCATTTAATTTCCACTCAACTAGATCATTTGTAATCATTGGATCATTTTTGATGATTTTTAGTGCATTTTTATAATTATTCATCTCAAGAATAAGTAATCCCCCGTCGCCTGGACTTTTTAACTCATCTATCAAAAAACCACTTTTTATATTAATACCATCTTTTTTTAATTTTTTTATCCAATTATTATGTTCGTCAATTATTTTTCGTTTTAAGTCACTATTAGCTAAGTATTCTTTTTTTATAATTTCAGTTTTTACAAAGAAAGGCATTTACATTTTCTTTATGCCAAGCATTTCTTCCTCGCTTGGGGGAACAATTAATTTGAATGTTTTTTTGTAATAAGACCAATTTTCAATTATTTTGGCAGCCTTCAAGCTCTTTGTTTTTGATAGGTATTCTTTAATAATTTCCAATAAAATCTCCTCTTGCTTTGATGAGGTTATTTTATGAATGCTAACTATTTCCATATTAACTTTATTACTTAAATCATTATTTTCATCGAGTATAAATGCTATTCCACCAGTCATGCCAGCACCAATATTTCTTCCTGTGGAACCAAGAATAACTATTTTTCCACCAGTCATGTATTCACAACAATGATCCCCTGCCCCCTCTGTTACTGCCGTGGCGCCACTATTTCTTACTGCAAATCTTTCTCCCGATTTACCTAATGCAAATAATTTTCCTCCTGTTGCTCCATAAAGACAAGTGTTTCCTAAAATGACTTGCTCGGAGGAGTTTGTATCTATTGTTGGTGGAATTATGGTAAGTATTCCGCCATTCATTCCTTTGCATACATAATCATTAGCTTCGCCTATTAATTGGACATTCATCCCTTTTAATAAAAAAGCACCAAAGCTCTGTCCTGCATATCCTTTGAAATTTAAGTTGAGTTCGCCATTGAACCCAGTGTTTCCATAAAGTGCTGCGATTTCGCCAGATATTTTGGCACAAACGCTTCTATCTGTATTCTTTATTTGAATTTCTTTGGTTAAGTTTTCATGATTTTTAATTGAATCTATGAATTCCGCATCTGACAAAAATTCGTCTTCTAATACAAATCCATTACTATGAGCATTGTTTGAATGTTTTAACCATGATCTTTCATTGATTGAGGATTCGTTGTTTACTAGAGAAGAGAGATCGATATTAGAAGTTTTTGGAAGACTGATATTTCTTGCAGAAAGAAATTCTTGATTTCCAATCAGTTCTTCCATATTAGAAACACCGATGCTACTCATTATTTGTCTTACTTCTTCAGCAATGTACAAGAAAAAATTGACAACATTTTCTGGAATACCTTTAAATCTTTTTCTTAATTCTTCTTTTTGAGTAGCTACCCCAACGGGACATTTGTTTGTATGGCAAACACGAGCCATTATACATCCTTCGGCAATCATCGCTACAGAACCGAACCCGTATTCTTCAGCACCTAGTAAAGCTGCGATAACAACATCCCAGCCTGTTTTAAGACCCCCATCAGTTCTCAAAATTACTCTTTCACGTAAGTTATTCTCCAATAGAGATTTGTGAACCTCACTGACACCTAATTCCCATGGTAAACCTGCATGTTTAATAGAACTTAGAGGTGAGGCACCTGTACCTCCGTCATGTCCTGAAATTTGAATTACATCTGCATTAGCTTTGCTTACTCCAGCAGCAATAGTGCCTATGCCAATTTCAGAAACAAGTTTAACGCTCACTTTGGCTTTTGGATGGACTTGGTGTAAGTCATGGATAAGTTGGGCTAAATCTTCAATTGAATAAATGTCATGATGCGGGGGAGGAGATATTAGGGCTACTCCAGGTTTACTATTTCTTAGTTTTGCGATGTAAGAATCAACTTTTGGACCAGGCAATTGTCCTCCTTCGCCTGGTTTAGCACCTTGAGCCATTTTAATTTCGAGTTGTTTACCACTCCTTAGATATTCAGGTGTAACTCCAAATCTACCTGATGCTATTTGTTTAATAGCTGAACATGCGGTGTCTCCATTTTCTAGACCTCTTATGAATGGTAATGTTGCTGATTGAGTACTTTCATCAATATCATTTAAAACATTAAAACGAGCTGGATCTTCTCCCCCTTCTCCACTATTACTTTTCCCACCAATTCTATTCATTGCAACTGCTAATACTTCATGCGCTTCTCTTGATAATGCACCCAAACTCATTCCTCCAGTGCAAAACCTTTTGCAAATTGATTCAACACTTTCAACATCCTCTAAAGAAATGCTTTTTCTTTTTGAACTAATTGTTAGTAGATCTCTTAAAGATGTTGTCGGCCTATTACTAATGAGTTTTTTGTAAGTTTCAAAATGATCGTATCCAGGTCCTTGTTTTACAGCCGAATGTAAAACTTTGGACATCTCAGGATTATTAGAGTGATATTCTCCATTATTTCTAAATTGTACAAATCCTAAGAATTCTAATTTTTTTAAATCGATCTCTGGGTAGGCTTTAGTATGTATTGAAAGCGTTTCATTAGATAATTCTTTTAGAGTTATGCCAGCAATTCGGCTGGTTGTCCCATCAAAAGCAATTTTTATTAAGTCAGAACCAAGGCCTACAGCTTCAAAAATTTGTGCGCCATGGTAACTAGACAAAAGTGAAATACCTATTTTAGAAAGAATTTTTCTTAGACCGTCTTCTAGAGCTTTTTTAATATTTTCTTGAACATCAGTTATTGATAATGAGTTGATCTTTTTGCTATCTATAAGTTTTTGAGTTTTTGGGTGTTTTAACCAATGTCTTCCTGCTTCGAAAGTCAACCAAGGACAAACTGCGCTTGCACCATAACCAATCAAACAAGCTAAATGATGTGTACTCCAACATTGACCTGTTTCAATTATTAGAGAAGCTTTTAGCCTGATTTCTTTTTTTAGAAGATAATGATGAATTGCTCCAACAGCAAGTAAGGGAGGAATAAAAGTTTTTTTAGGGTTAATTCCTTTATCAGAAATAACAATTAAAGAGCAACCTTCTCTTATAGAGAACTCACTCTGTTTACAAATTGCTTTTAATTGGTTCTCTAAGCCTTGAACACCTTCCTCAATATCGAACAAACTTGAAATTGTATGAGATTTAATTTCTGATTTTTGAATGGAAATGAGTTCTTCCTCATTGAGAATTGGACTTTGTAAATGAACAAAAGGTTTAGGATCTTTAATCTCAAATGGTGTACATCTTTCTCCAAGATGCATCTCTAAACTCATTACTAGTTTTTCTCTAAGAGGGTCAATAGGAGGATTAGTAACTTGAGCAAACCTTTGCTTAAAATAGTCATATAAAATATGTGGCTTTGATGAAAGCACTGCTAGTGGGATATCGTCGCCCATGCAATAAGTAGGCTCTTTAGCTAATGAAGCCATTGAATCTAAGATAAGATCATTATCTTCTGCTGAAAAGCCGTATGCAGTTTGTTGTTGTATTAACTCAAGGTCTTTTAGTTTACAGTCTTTAACCCATTCATTATTTTCAATTTTTATAGTTCTATTATTTAGGAGATTTTTGTAATCATGCCTTTCAGCTGCTTCAGATTTTACCTCCCAATTTCTTAGAATTCTATTTTGATGAAAATCAACTGCTAACATTTGTCCCGGTCCTAATCGACCTTTTTCTATTACTCTCTCCTCTTCAATTTCTACTACTCCTGTTTCGGAACCCATTATTACAAAACCATCATTTGTTATTGAATATCTTGCTGGTCTTAGACCATTTCTATCAAGCGTTGCTCCTACAAATTTACCATCTGCAAATACAAGTAAAGCAGGTCCATCCCAAGCTTCTTGTAGACTCGCAGAATATTCATAAAATGCCTTTATATCTTCTCTTTGTTCGAGTTCTGGTTGATCTCTAAATGCTTCAGGAACAAGTTTTAACAATGAGTCAGTAATGGGCTGACCTGAACGAATATTAATTTCAAGAGTTGCATCAAGATTTGATGAATCACTTTTATTTACATCTACAATCGGCTTAATTTCATTAGATAAATCTCCCCAAAAGTCATCTATGTGACTTTCTGAAGCTTTAGCCCAGTTGATATTACCTAAGAGAGTATTTATTTCGCCGTTATGACCTAAAAATCTCATGGGCTGAGCAAGTGGCCATTTTGGAAGTGTATTAGTACTAAACCTCCTATGGTAAACAGAAAATGATACTTTAAAACTCTCTTCTTTTAGATCTTGATAAAACTCAGATAATATCTCTGAACGAACCATACCTTTGTATACAACAGTTTGAGAACTTAGTGAAGCAAAATAAAAATCACAATCCCCAACGTGGTTTTTTAAAGTCTCCCTTATTTTTTTTTCAATTCTTTTCCTTAATTGAAATAAAAGCCTTTCAATATCCTGATTATCTTTTTTATCTATATGTAGAATCCACTGGCTTATGAATGGGGCATTTGCTTTAGCTAAAGGACCTAAGATTTCATTATTAACAGGTACTGTTCTCCAAGATGTATTGTAGATTCTTAATTTTTCTGCTTCCTGATCACATATTGATTTACATTCTTCAATTTTCTCTTTTTTATTAGGCATAAAAATCATGCCTAAACCTCTATCAAAATCTTTTTTATCTTTTAGATTCATTTTTTCATCTAAGTATTTCCATGGAATTGAACATAAAATGCCTGCTCCATCACCTGAGTCACTATCTCCTCCACAACCTCCTCTATGCTCCATACAATTAAGGCCTTTCAGGGATTGTTTTAGGATCCAGTTGCTTTCTATCCCTTCAATATTTGCTATAAAACCAACTCCACACGCATCCTTTTCACCGATTATTCCATTTGGGGAATAACTATCTTGATATGGCCCAACGATTCTTTTGATACTCTCTCCCATAGATTATTTAATTCTATTTAGTTATTTATGTATTTCTATTATAAAAATAAATATGAAAATAAATCTAAAAATAATGAATATTTACCAAAGAATTTTCATTTCACAAATTTTTAAAAAAAATATCATCAAAAACTTTAAGTTGGTGCTCTTAAAAGGTTATGATAATTAAATGTCTATTTTTATCTAAATATATTAGATGCCTACCATTTCACAATTAATAGGTTCAGAAAGAAAACGTCTGACTAGAAAAACAAAATCTCCTGCATTAAAAGCTTGTCCTGAAAGAAGAGGGGTATGTACAAGAGTTTATACATCAACACCAAAAAAACCTAATTCAGCTCTCAGAAAAGTTGCAAGGGTGAGATTAACTTCTGGTTTTGAAGTAACAGCTTATATTCCAGGAATTGGACATAACTTGCAAGAACACTCTGTGGTACTACTTAGAGGTGGTAGAGTAAAGGATTTACCAGGAGTTAGATATCATATAATAAGAGGAACTTTAGATACGGCTGGAGTCAAAGATAGACGTCAATCGAGATCTAAGTATGGAGCCAAAGCTCCAAAAAATTAATTTGTAAACAGTACTTTTTTAAAACATGTCACGTCGTAATGCAGCAGTAAAAAGACCAGTTCTTCCAGATCCTCAGTTTAATAGTCGTCTAGCATCAATGATGATCTCTAGATTGATGAAACACGGTAAAAAATCTACAGCCCAAAAAATATTGTCTGATGCTTTTTCTTTAATAAGTGAGAGAACTGGCGGGAATGCAGTCGAATTATTTGAAACAGCTGTGAAAAATGCTACTCCTCTTGTTGAAGTTAGAGCTAGAAGAGTTGGCGGTGCTACATATCAAGTACCTATGGAAGTTCGTCAGGAGAGGGGAACAGCTATGGCATTAAGATGGCTTGTTACATTCTCACGTGCAAGAAATGGTAAAAGTATGTCCCAAAAACTTGCTGGGGAATTGATGGATGCTGCAAATGAAACTGGTAGTGCGGTTAAAAAAAGAGAAGATACTCACAAAATGGCTGAAGCTAATAAAGCTTTTGCTCATTACAGATATTAATTTCATCAAAAAGGTACTTAAGTAGTTTATTATGTTAAAAGTTTACTTTTAGGGTGAACTATACTTTTAAAAAATCATTTTATTTGGAGCTTTAAAATTGGCACGCGACTTTCCCCTAGAACGAGTAAGGAACATAGGTATAGCCGCTCACATTGATGCAGGGAAGACAACTACAACAGAGAGAATTTTGTTTTATTCAGGTGTAGTTCACAAGATAGGAGAGGTTCATGATGGTGCCGCAGTAACAGATTGGATGGCTCAAGAAAGAGAAAGAGGAATAACTATTACTGCTGCTGCAATATCTACAAGTTGGCAAGATCATAGAATTAATATTATTGATACTCCTGGACACGTTGACTTCACTATTGAAGTAGAAAGATCAATGAGAGTTTTGGATGGAGTTATAGCAGTATTTTGCGCTGTTGGGGGAGTTCAGCCTCAATCTGAAACAGTTTGGCGTCAAGCTGATAGATACTCTGTTCCTAGAATGGTTTTTGTAAACAAAATGGACAGAACTGGCGCAGATTTCTTAAAAGTTAATAAGCAGATTAAAGATCGACTAAAGGCAAATGCACTTCCTATTCAGCTACCAATTGGAGCTGAAGGAGATCTTACTGGCATCATTGATTTAGTTGCTAACAAAGCTTATCTTTATAAAAATGACTTAGGTACTGATATTGAAGAAGCACCAATTCCATCTGAAATGAAGGAAGAGGCTGCTGAGTGGAGAAATAAGTTGATGGAGAGTGTTGCAGAAAATGATGAAGAATTAATTGAAATATTCCTTGATACAGGAGAATTATCTGAAGAACAACTTAAAAAAGGTATTAGGGAAGGGGTTTTAAAACATGGATTAGTTCCTGTACTTTGTGGCTCAGCTTTTAAGAATAAAGGTGTCCAACTTGTACTAGATGCTGTAGTTGATTACTTACCAGCTCCAGTTGATGTGAAACCAATACAAGGTGTTTTGCCAAGTGGTAAAGAAGATGTTAGACCGTCAGATGATAATGCTCCATTCAGTGCATTAGCTTTCAAAGTTATGTCAGATCCATATGGCAAATTAACCTTTGTAAGGATGTATTCAGGCATTCTTTCGAAGGGAAGTTATGTCATGAACTCTACTAAAGATTCTAAAGAAAGAATCTCTAGATTAGTAATTCTTAAGGCTGATGAAAGAGAGGAGGTTGATGAATTGAGGGCTGGGGATTTAGGCGCTGTATTAGGTCTTAAGAACACAACGACTGGTGACACCTTATGTACTACAGAAGATCCTATAGTTTTAGAAACATTGTTTATCCCCGAACCTGTTATTTCAGTGGCCGTTGAGCCAAAAACCAAAGGGGATATGGAAAAATTATCAAAAGCCTTAACTGCTTTGTCTGAAGAGGATCCAACATTTAGAGTAAGTACAGATCCTGAGACAAATCAAACTGTAATTGCAGGTATGGGTGAGCTGCACTTGGAAATTCTAGTTGACAGAATGTTAAGAGAATTTAAAGTTGAAGCCAACATTGGAGCCCCTCAGGTTTCATACAGGGAGACCATTAGGTCTAGTTCTAAAGGTGAAGGTAAATATGCAAGACAGACTGGAGGAAAAGGTCAATATGGTCATGTAATAATTGAAATGGAACCTGCTGAAGTTGGTAAAGGTTTTGAATTCGTCAACAAAATTGTCGGCGGAGCTGTTCCAAAAGAGTACATTGGTCCAGCATCTAATGGAATGAAAGAAACCTGTGAGTCAGGCGTTCTTGCCGGTTATCCACTCATTGATGTAAAAGTAACACTAGTCGATGGTTCATTCCACGATGTAGACTCATCTGAAATGGCCTTCAAAATTGCAGGTTCCATGGCTTTTAAAGATGGGGTTAAAAAATGCAATCCTGTCCTATTAGAGCCTATGATGAAAGTTGAGGTCGAAAGTCCTGACGACTTTCTTGGATCTGTAATTGGTGATCTCTCTTCTAGAAGAGGTCAAGTAGAAGGACAATCTGTTGATGATGGATTGTCTAAGGTACAGGCCAAAGTGCCCTTAGCCGAAATGTTCGGTTATGCCACTCAACTCCGATCAATGACACAAGGTCGGGGTATATTTTCTATGGAGTTCGCAAATTATGAGGAAGTTCCTCGTAATGTTGCTGAAGCTATCATTTCCAAGAATCAGGGCAACTCCTGATCTCTAAACTAAAACACTCTTAAACCCTCGATTCTTTAATTCAAATGGCTCGCGAGAAGTTCGAAAGGAACAAACCACATGTCAACATAGGTACTATTGGCCATGTTGATCATGGAAAAACAACACTTACTGCTGCTATTACAAATGTATTAGCCAAAAAAGGTCAAGCTCAAGCTCAAGACTATGGAGACATTGATGGTGCTCCTGAAGAAAGAGAGCGTGGCATTACTATTAACACCGCGCACGTCGAATATGAAACTGAAGGCAGACATTATGCTCATGTCGATTGCCCTGGACATGCTGATTATGTAAAAAACATGATTACAGGGGCTGCCCAAATGGACGGAGCTATTCTAGTTTGCGCAGCTACAGATGGTCCTATGGCTCAAACAAAAGAGCATATTCTTTTAGCTAAACAGGTTGGAGTTCCTGCTCTTGTAGTTGCTCTCAATAAGTGCGATATGGTCGATGACGAAGAAATTATTGAACTTGTTGAAATGGAAATTAGAGAACTGTTAGATAGTTATGATTTCCCTGGAGATGATATTCCTATAGTTCAAGTTTCTGGTTTAAAAGCTCTCGAAGGTGATTCAAATTGGGAATCAAAGATTGAAGAATTAATGAAAGCAGTCGATGCTAGTATTCCTGAACCAGAAAGAGAAGTCGATAAACCATTCTTGATGGCAGTTGAAGATGTTTTTTCAATTACTGGTAGAGGAACTGTTGCTACCGGAAGAATTGAGAGAGGTAAAGTTAAGGTTGGAGAAGAAGTTGAAATAGTTGGAATAAGAGACACAAGAGTAACAACAGTTACTGGAGTTGAAATGTTCCGTAAACTTCTTGATGAAGGTATGGCTGGAGACAATGTTGGTTTACTTTTACGAGGTGTTCAGAAAGAAGATATTGAGAGAGGGATGGTACTTGTTAAAAAAGGTTCCATTACTCCCCATACTCAATTTGAAGGAGAAGTTTATGTCCTAAAAAAAGAGGAGGGCGGCAGACATACTCCTTTCTTCGCAGGATATAGACCACAGTTTTACATCAGAACTACTGATGTAACAGGTCAAATAACAGCATTTACCTCTGATGATGGTTCTAACGTTGAAATGGTTATGCCAGGAGACAGAATCAAGATGACTGGAGAATTAATTTGTCCAGTAGCTATTGAACAAGGTATGCGATTTGCAATCCGTGAAGGTGGACGTACTATTGGTGCTGGAGTTGTTTCTAAAATTCTCAAATAATATATTTGAATTTTAAGAATTTAACCTTAATCATTTAATATAGGTAAATGGATAGGGCTTTTGTTAATTAATGGCCCTATCACTTAAGTTAATTTTTAATTATGACTGCATCAATTGCACAACAAAAAATAAGAATAAGACTTAAAGCTTTTGATAGAAGAATGCTTGATTTGTCTTGCGATAAAATAATCCAAACTGCTGATACTACTTCTGCCTCAGCAATAGGTCCAATCCCTTTACCTACAAAAAGGAAAATCTATTGTGTTTTGAGGTCACCACATGTTGATAAAGATTCTAGAGAGCATTTTGAGACGAGAACTCATCGAAGAATAATCGATATCTATAGTCCTTCTGCAAAAACAATTGATGCTTTAATGAAATTGGATCTCCCAAGTGGTGTAGATATAGAAGTTAAACTTTAAGAAATCCCGAAAAAGACATTAGTTGTTTAAAATAAAAATATATAATGAGGTTTAAATGGGAGAGCTCTCAGTAAGGGAATTACCTTTATTTCCTTTGCCAGAGGTAGTTCTTTTTCCTCAAGAAGTATTACCTTTACATATCTTTGAATCGAGATACAGAATCATGCTTCAATCTGTACTCGAGACAGATTCTTTGTTTGGAGTCATAAAGTGGGATCCAAACACTAAAAGTATGGCAAATATTGGATGTTGCGCACAAATTATAAAACATCAAACTGCAGATGACGGAAGAAGCAACATTATTACTCTTGGACAGCAAAGATTTCAAGTTTTAGAAATCATTCGTTCAACTCCATTTTGCTCAGCGATGGTAAGCTGGGTTAGTGATGATAATATTGATAACCTTCAAAAACTAGATTCTCTAAAAGATTCAGTCACAGATGCACTTAATGATGTAATTAATCTAACAAGTAAGTTGACAAATACTAAGAAAAATTTACCTGATAAATTACCAAAGAATCCAATGGAATTATCATTTTGGATTGGTGCTCATTTGGGTGGACCTGTTGCAGAGGAGCAACAAAGACTTCTAGAGGAAAGAAATACTTATACTCGTTTGCAAAGAGAATATGAAATGCTTGATCATACAAGAAAACAACTTGCAGCTAGAACAGCTTTGAAAGAAAGTTTTCCTGATATAAAAGAAAATTAAATGTTTGAATTATTTATACCTTTTTTTTTACTGGTTTTATTTATTTTAATTTTATTTATTATTTGGAGAATTAATGCCAGAAAATATATTTCTTCTGGTACAGTAGCTTCTGCATATGATGCTTGGACCCAAGATAAATTACTTGAGAGGTTGTGGGGAGAGCATATCCACTTGGGTTTTTATCCCTCCGGAAATAAAAATATTGATTTTAGAAAGGCTAAAGTACAGTTTGTACATGAGTTAGTCAAATGGAGTGATCTAGATAAATTGCCTAAAGGTTCCAGAATTCTGGATGTAGGTTGTGGAATAGGAGGAAGTTCAAGAATTCTTGCAAAATATTATGGTTTTAATGTTACAGGAATCACAATTAGTCCTGCTCAAGTAAAAAGAGCGAGAGAGCTTACTCCTTCAGGACTAAATTGCAACTTCCAAGTTATGGATGCATTGAATTTAAAATTCGATGATGGAGCATTTGATGCTGTTTGGAGTGTTGAGGCTGGTGCACACATGAATGATAAAACTAAGTTTGCAGATGAAATGCTGAGAACTTTGAGACCTGGCGGTTATTTGGCATTGGCTGATTGGAACTCAAGGGATCTTAAGGCATACCCTCCATCTTTTATTGAGAGTTTGGTACTTAAACAATTACTTGAACAGTGGGTACATCCAAATTTTATTAGCATTAATAAATTCGTTAATATTCTGAAGACTAATAAAAATAGTGCAGGAAGAGTTATTTCTGAAAATTGGAATTCTTATACAAACCCTTCATGGTACGACTCCATTATTGAAGGTATACGGAGGCCTTTTGCAATTTTGTCTCTTGGACCTTCAGCATTAGTAAAGTCAATTAGAGAGATCCCAACTATACTTCTTATGAATTGGGCATTTAGAAAAGGTTTAATGGAGTTTGGCGTCTATAAATGCAGAGGATAAATTAATTTAGTTCAACATTCTCAGAAAAATAATTTCCAAAATCAACGAAGTTATTGCATAGTGGTTTTAGATGATTTTTTAATTCGCCAAAATTTGCAATATTATTTTGATTATTTATTTCTAAATCAATATAAATTATATATTCGCCTAACTCTCTCTTGGAAGGTCTTGACTCTATTTTACTCATATTAAATCCAAAATTTGCAATATGATTTATTGCTTCTAGCAAAGCACCAGGTTTATTAGAGATTAATGAGAAAGCAAAACTGGCAATATTTGCTGAATCAGAACTTGATTCTTTGCTCAATAAGACAAATCTTGTGCAATTACCTGGGACATCATTTATAGGAAAGGCTAATTCTTTAAGTCCTTCAATTTGAATTAAAGATTTCGAACCGATAGCTGCTCTAAATTTACTTCCTTTAACCATATTGACAGCCTCTGATGTTGAATTTGTTGGAAGAGGGATTGCATTTGGAAGATTTTCAGATAACCATTCTGAACATTGAGCTAATGCTTGAGGATGAGATAGTACTTCTGAGATAACTGAAAGTTCTCCATCACTAATTAATGCATGTTTTATAGGCAAAACAATTGCTTTATTGATAAAAATATCAGGAAACTTCCAAAGGGCATCTAAGGTAGCTGTAACTCCGCCTTCTACAGAATTTTCAATAGGAACTACAGCAGCATCACAATTGTTGTACGCTATTGATTTAATAACCGAATGTAACCCATTACATGGTACAAATATAGGTGAATCAAAATTGGCAAGCTTTGATAAAATATGAGCTGCTTTTTCTGCGTATGTCCCTTTAGGACCTAAATATGCAACTTGTTTGCGCATGATTAATTGTAAGAAAAAAAGAGATCAAATAAGCATTGGAGGGATATAGAAAATGCTATTGTCGTTTGACGCTAAACAGAAACTAACGCTTTCTGTAACAAGAAATAAAGAATATCTTTCTAAGTATCTTTTGGAAGAAGAAAGAGTTGTGGGAGCAATGCTAGACTCCAAAAAATTATTACCTGAAGGGGAAGGTAAGTACAAGTATACAGTAACAAGTTTTAAGGTTTTCCAATTAGATATTAACCCTGTTGTTTCAATTGCGGTAGAAAATAAAGATGGAATTTTAAAAATGAGTGCTCTTGAAAGTACATTGGATGGTTTGGGGATGATAGATGACTTCAATCTTATTTTGAAAGCGAATTTGGAAGCAACTGATATTGGATTGGAAGGAGAGGCGCTTCTAGGGGTATCTGTAAGCCAACCCCCATTATTAAAGCTAGTACCAAAGAAAATTTTAGAATCTACTGGTCATTCGGTATTAAATGGGATTTTATTGGGAATAAAGACAAGAGTTCAACAGCAATTAGTTAAAGATTTTTCGGAATGGTGTGAATTAAATAAGATTTGATTTCTTTAAAAAACTTTTCCTATGAAGTTTAGTTATTCCATTTTCTTTGATACTTAAAAGATGTTCTTTAGTACCATATCCTTTATTTTTAAATATTAAGTATCCTGAGTATTTTTTTTCTAAACTTTCCATTAGGATATCGCGAGATACTTTTGCAACTATACTCGCTGAAGATATTGAGGTAAATTTCGAGTCTCCTGATACTATATTCTTTTGAATTCCGTTCCATGGTCTTAACAACAATGGTCCATCAATTAATAGTTCAGATGGTTTCTCTTTTAATTTTTTTAAAGCTCTTATCATTGAGAGTTCAGTTGCGACTCTGATGCCGAGCTTATCTATTTCTCTAACTGAGGATTGTCCAATTCCATAATCTGTAGAAAGTAATAAAATTTTTGGAAGAAGGAAGTTTCTTTTTTTGGGAGTTAATTTTTTACTATCCATTACTCCAAATTTTTTTAGAGTAAATTTATTTTTTTCAGTAAGTACTACAACTGCTGAGAAAACTGGACCAAAAATTGCTCCCCTTCCAACTTCATCCATTCCAACTTCATATATTTTATTCAATACTTGCCGACGATCTTCTTCTTTTTTTTCTTGCATTGTTTATCTCATCTTTTAGTTCAATTTCATCCTTCTGATCTAAAGATACAACTTCTTCATTCTCATTATTTTTGTTTGTTGCTTCATTATTGGAATTTGTATTTTCTTCGATAGTAATTGCAATCTCTTCAAGTTCTCTAGATTTTGAAGTTTTTTTGATTCGTTTTCCTGTTTTTGTTGTATTATCTAAAGTTTTTTCTTTTTCCTTACTATTGTCCTTCAAACTCACAAAACTATTACTAGTTAGATATTCTTTCCCTAATTTTATTAATGGATTAATACCTAAGTGACTGAAAACAATTTTTTCATCATTAGTAAGATCAACGGTTACTATATTTTTTTCTTTCGAATTTAATGTATTCAAATCATCGTTATCATTTTCTTTTTTAATAGAAGAATCCTCTTTACTTAAATACTTGGTGTTAAGTAATTCCTTTTCATCTATTTTTTCCTGCTTTACATTTGATTTAGAAGCACTTACATCTACAGATTTAATATTTTTTGATTTAGAAGGCTTTTCTTCAATATTTTTAAGCTGCAGATTAGAAATTTCAAAATTCAATTGATTTTCTACATGGCCTGTACCATTGCAGGAAGAACATTTTTTACCGAATAATTCATATATATTTTGACCTTGTCTTTTCCTTGTTAACTCAACTAAACCTAATTCAGTAAGCTGAGCTATCTGAGGCCTAGCAGAATCATCTTTTATTGCTGAAGTAAAATGTTCAAGTAACTGTAATTGATCTCGTCTCGATTCCATATCAATAAAATCTACTACGATAACTCCGCCAATATTTCTTAATTTCATTTGTCTTGATATTTCAATAGCTGCTTCGCAATTCGTCCACAAAACAGTCTGTCTTGAGTTAGCGGATCTTGTAAATGATCCAGAGTTTACATCAATTACTGTTAAAGCTTCAGTTGGTTCAATAATTATATAGCCTCCTGAAGGAAGATCCACCCGCGGTTGAAGAGCTTTTTGAATTGTTTTCTTAATGTCGTATTTTTCTAAAATATGTTGGTTTAAATCTTTATCATGAAATTCAATATCCACATTAGATTCAAAATTTGTTAAGAAATCTTTTGCCCTCTCAACTGACAATTTACTATCAATAACTACTGTTTTAGTGGATGATTTAATATGATCTCTCAAGATCTTAAGAGCGAAATCATCATCTCTTTTGATTAAATTGGGTGGATTAAATGTCTCAGAAACTTGTAAGATATTATCCCATTCTTGAATTAAATTTTCTAAATCTTCAATAAGTAGTTCTTCTTTAATCTTTTCTGCTTCTGTTCTAAATAGTAAACCTGTGCTAGTTGGTTTAATTAAAACCCCTAGAGCTTTTAAACGGTTTCGTTCTGTTTCTGTATTGATTTTTCTGGAAATATTTACTCCCTGGCCATATGGCTGAAATATTAAGTACTTTCCAGGTATTGAAATACTCCCGGTAAGTCTAGGACCTTTAGATCCTGTAGGCTCCTTAATTACCTGTACAAGAACTTTTTGTTTCGGTTCTAGTAGTTCAGTTATTCCTAATGTTCCCTTTTTGAGTTTTAATGGACCTAAATCTGATACATGGATGAATCCATTTTTATCACTCTCACCAATATTTATGAAAGCGGCATCAATGCCAGGAAGAACATTTTCAACTGTTCCTAAAAAAATATCACCAATTTGAAATTGGCCTTTTGCGACGATTAATTCATCAACTCGATCATCTGTGAGTAGTGCTGCAATTCGAGACTGCTCAGCTATGATAATTTGCTGAGACATATAGTTGATTCTGAATGATTTGGATTTTGAAAATCATCTAAAGTAAAGACTTAGATTTTTATCTTTTAATAAAGCAAATTTTTATAGCTAGTATTATGTACTTTTTAAAATTAATAAAGTTAATAGTGATTGAATTTTACTATTTATAAAGCTTTAAACGATTTTCGAAATAATTGAAATTGAATTCATAGCTATGATTATCTCTTGAATTAATCATAACTAAAATAATATTAACATCTAATCACCATTAAAGCACGTTGATCCATTATTCTAATAATGGTGAGATTTATTTCTAAAGTGGTTCAAGTAAACGAAAATTATTTAAAACTCAAAGCAGGCTATTTATTCCCTGAAATTGCTAAAAGGGTAAAAATATATTCACAATCAAATAAGAGTGCTGAAATTATTAAGCTTGGCATAGGAGACGTTACAGAACCATTGCCTAGAGCATGCATAGAGGCTATGGGCAAAGCTCTAGATGATATGGGAACAATAGAAGGTTTTAGAGGTTATGGACCAGAACAAGGTTATTCTTGGCTTAGAGAAAAAATATCTGAGCATGATTTTATTTCGAGAGGCTGTCAAATATTACCTGAAGAAATCTTTGTTTCAGATGGTTCTAAATGCGATAGTAGCAATATATTAGATATTCTTGGCAAAGATAATTCAATTGCAGTAACAGATCCTGTTTACCCTGTTTATGTAGATAGTAACGTTATGACGGGCAGAACTGGAGATTCGCTTGAAAATGGTACTTATCAAGGATTGACATATCTTGCAATAAACGAGGGGAATAACTTTCTGCCAGAACTACCTGAAAAAAAAGTTGATATTTTATATCTTTGTTTTCCTAATAACCCAACTGGAGCAACGATTACTAAAGAAGAATTAAAAAAGTGGGTTGACTATGCTCTTGAAAACAAATCTCTAATACTTTTTGATGCAGCTTATGAAGCATTTATTCAAGATAATAATATTCCACATTCAATATATGAGATTCAGGGGGCAAAGGAATGTGCTATTGAATTTAGATCTTTTTCAAAGAATGCAGGATTCACTGGAGTTAGATGTGCTTTTACAGTAATACCTAAAAATCTTAAAGGTTTGAGCTCAACAAATGAAGAAATAGACTTATGGCCTCTTTGGAATAGGCGACAATCTACAAAGTTTAATGGAGTAAGTTATGTGGTTCAGAAAGGAGCAGAGGCTGTTTATTCTCTTGAAGGGAAGAAAGAGGTAAGAGGTTTAATTGATTTTTATATGGAAAATGCAAAAATCATGAAAAATAAACTTCAGACTGCAGGATATAAAGTTTATGGTGGGGACAATGCCCCTTATATCTGGATTAAAGTTCCTGATCAAATGACATCTTGGGATTTTTTTGATTTCCTTCTCCAAAAAGTTAGTGTCGTGGGCACACCTGGGAGCGGATTTGGATTATCGGGAGAAGGTTATTTTCGTTTGTCAGCATTTAACTCACGATCAAACGTCATTGAAGCAATGCAAAGAATAATTAATATATAATTGTTAGTATCATTTAGTTCCAAAAAAAATTTGATGTTATCTATAAAGCTAGAGCAAAGTGTAAGTGATAATTCGGCAGTGCTTGAAAAGAAACCTGCTGAATTAAAAAATAAATCTCCAAAATACAAAGTTTTACTTCATAATGACCCGGTTAATTCTATGGAGTATGTCGCTATTTCACTACGGGAAGTTGTGCCGCAATTAAGCGAACAAGATGCTATCGCCATTATGCTAGAGGCACACAATACTGGTGTAGGTTTGGTAATCGTCTGTGATTTAGAGCCAGCAGAATTCTACTCAGAATCATTAAAATCGAAAGGAATTTCTAGTTCAATTGAAAAAGAAGATTAATAACTAATGAATTTATTATTTAGAATGAGCTAATTTCCTTTCTGATAACGGGCGTACTTTTAAGGAATCTTTTAAGGAAGACTTTCCATATTCTCTCTCAAGAATGTTGATAACTGTTTTACCGAATTCATCTTCTGGATTATCAAAAGCTTCTAAGCAAACCTGACCAAGTTTTTCTCCTAATGAGCCTGGATTCCATAGAAGTTTTCGCGCTGTCCAGGGCATCATGCTCATTGGATTATAATTCGGCTTCAAAATTTTATGATCTAAGGCATACTGCTCAAGAAGAGTGTGAGGCTGCAAACCTATAAAGAATATAGCAGGATCAACTAAGCCTTTACCAAAAATATTTTCTAATTCTCTATGGTAAGCAATTGTTTGCCGTATGGTGCTTGGCGTTTCATCAAAAACATTAAATGAATAATTGACTGAAACATGGTTCTTGAAACCCGATTGGACTAGCATTCTACAATTGTTTAATACAGTTTCAAGGTCATAAGCTAATCTCATTTTTCTAACAAGTTCTTGAGATCCAGAAGTGATACCGATTTCAAAATAGCTCATACCCGTATCAACCATAAGCTGAGCTAGCTCAGCATCAATATTATCTGCTCTGATGTATGCAGCCCAATTAATATCGTCCCAGCCTTGGTCCTTTATAGCTTGCAAAAGTGTTTTTGCATCTTCGATGTGTTTCTTTGCTGGAATAAACTGCGCATCTGTAAACCAAAATCCTCTAACTCCAAGATCATATAATTGCTTCATTTCCTTAATTACTTCGTTAACAGGATTAACGCGAACCTGCTTTCCTTCCACAACTGTATAAACACAGAAACAACAATTATGAGGACAACCTCTTTTTGTTTGCACCCCTACATAGTAATCGCCACCATCTATATACCAATTAAATTCAGGCCATATTGATTTAATATATTTATAGTTGCAGGCAGTTTTAACAGTGCCAGAAGGTTGTTCATGTATTAATTTTTGCCGAGGTTTTTGTCCAGCAAGATAACATCTTTCTTCCTCAATAGAATCATTCCTAATGATTTTCTCTATTAGATTTTCTCCCTCTCCAACAGAAATAAGAGTTCCTTTTGGAAGTAGATTTCCTAATTGTTCATAAAAGACACTAACAGCTCCACCTCCTAAAATTACTTTTACATCTTTGTTGTATTTTCGTGCTCTTTTGAGCCCCATCTTGACTAAAGAGGTATTTCTATATATCTCTCCATAATGAGATGCAATTAATTTTAATCCTCCCCAAGAACCTCTAATTTTTTTAAAGATATTTTTTGAGTAAAAAACCTCAAAAGAGTTTTGTAGGGGATTTCCGCTTCTGCCATCGACAGGTGCATAAATTTGTATATCTCTCCATGAAAATATTATTAGGTGAGGTCTAAATTGATCAATTTTTCTAGCTAAATATTTGGTGATTTTATTAGATGGAATTATTGCTAAATCAATAAATTGTTGTTCAATATTTGGGAAACATTTATGGACATGGTCTGCTAAGTAAATAGGTCCTATAGGAAATATTGGATTGCATGGAAGCCTTACAATAAGAATTTTCCCATAGTTCTCCCTGTGGAATTTTTTTTTATTTATTTTTGTGAAACCAAAATTAAAATTCATGCTATGAAAATCAGATGAATTTGCCACATTAAGAATCTAACTACTTTATTACTAATTTGGCGAAATTAAAAATATTAAAAAAAATACTAATAAAAATTTTTCAAATTTCAAATATCAGAAATCATATAAAGACTGTTATTGTTAGCAGTTTTAAATTGTCAATCCATTTAGCTTGAAAGACATAAACCCTTCTTCAAAAAAATGTAAATACTTTTACAAAACAGAATATCTGAGGTACTAAAAAATCTTTAAATAATATTCTAGTTGCGAAACTCTAAAAATAAGTCTTGTTTTTAATATGCTTTTGAAATGCCGATAATTGGAATTGAACCAACGACCTACTGTTTACGAGACAGTTGCTCTACCGCTGAGCTATACCGGCAATATAAAAATATTGATATTTTCATATAGACTTAATCTTATTATTGAAAGAATTCATGTCAAAAATAGATCCTGAATTAAAAAGGAAACTATTAAAGGAATCCCAAGCTCCTTTTAAGGGATTAAGGAAAATATTATGGATAGCTTTTAGTGGTTCGGCATTTTTGGGACTTTTAATAATGCTTTCAAAAATTGCAAGTGGAAGTGAATTACAGCAAAATAACCTTCTTATACAAATTGGTGCTTGTATATTATTTCCTACTTTATTATTCCTTGACCGGAATAAAGATCTATAAGTTAAATATTTAATTATTTAGTTAAAGACCTCTTTTGAGTGACAAATTTGAATGCTTCGATTATGTCTCCTTCATTCCAAGACGAGAATTTATCACACCCAACTCCACATTCAAATCCTGTATTTACTTCTTTCACATCATCTTTAGACCTTTTTAGAGAGTCTAGGTTACCTTCAAAAATTACTTTATCTGATCTAATAACTCTAAGAGAACAATTTCGTTGTAATTTGCCAGTTTGTATATAACAGCCTGCAATAGCTCCTTTACCAACTGCGAAAGTTGCTCGAACTTCGGCTTTACCTAATGATTCTTCGACAAGATCGGGTTCAAGAAGACCTTCCATAGCCAATTGAATATCTTCAAGGAGTTTATAGATTACTTCATATTCTCTTACATCAACATCATTAGCATCAGCTGCTCTCTTTGCTCCAGATGCTAATGAGGTGTTAAACCCAATGATTACTGATCCTGATGCAGCTGCGAGGTCTATATCTGTCTCAGTTATTTCTCCAGGTGCAGAGAGTAGAACTCTAACTTGAACTTCATTTTTCGGTAATTGTTCTAGTGATCCCAATATCGCTTCAACACTGCCTTGAACATCAGCTTTAAGAATTAAGTTTAACTCTTTTAATTCACCATCATTTGCTTGATTTGATAAGGAGGATAAGCTGACTCTTCTGGAGGCCATTTGCTGAGCTAATTTTGTCGCTCTAGCATCTGTGGCCCTATCTCCAACAATAGCTCGAGCAGTTTTTTCATCAGAGTAAACTTCAAATTCATCGCCGGCTGTAGGTACTTCACTGAATCCTAATGCTTCCACTGGGAAGGAAGGTCCTGCTTCTTTGATTCTATTACCATGTTCATCAACCATTGCTCTAATTTTCCCAAGGACTGAACCTGCAGCTAAAACATCTCCAGATTTTAATGTGCCATTTTGTACTAACAAAGTAGCTACAGGACCTTTGGCTTTATCTAAATGGGCTTCAATGACAGTACCTTTAGCCAATCTGTAAGGATTAGCTTGTAGATCTTCAACTTCTGAAACTAACAAAATCATTTCTAGCAATTTTTCGATATTTTGTTTTTTGATTGCACTCACTGGAACCATCACAGTATCTCCTCCCCAATCTTCAGCAATTAAGTCTTTTTCTGATAGTTCTTGCTTTACTCTCTCTGGAGATGCTCCTTCCTTATCAATTTTATTTATTGCAACAACTATTGGGACTTTTGCTGCTCTTGCATGACTTATGGCCTCAAGCGTTTGGGGTCTGCAACCATCATCTGCCGCTACCACAAGAACAGCTACGTCAGTGACTTTTGTGCCTCTTGCTCTCATTGCTGTAAAGGCTTCATGCCCAGGGGTATCAAGAAAAGTTAATTTTTTCTTTTTAGATTCATGTTCAAATTCAACTTGATAAGCACCTATATGTTGAGTAATTCCTCCCGCTTCTCCTGAAGCTACTCTTGATTCTCTAATTGAGTCTAAAAGACTAGTTTTACCATGATCTACATGACCCATTACTGTGATAACAGGTGGTCTTTTTATTAGACTATCAAGATCATCAGACTCAATCATGTCTACTGTTTTTTCAGCAGCTTCTTGAATATCATCTTGCAAAACAGGAACTCCAAATTCTTCAGCTACTGTTTCGATAGTTGTTAAGTCAAGTGATTGAGTAACTGTTGCCGTTATTCCTTTAAAGAAAAGAGATTTGATTATTTCAGAACTTTCAAGACTTAATTTATCTGCTAATTCTTGAACTGTTAAATTATCTTCGGGGACTATTATCATTTCAGGTCTTACTTGTTTAGCCTCCTTAGCAGCCTTTAATTCCATAGCTCTTCTTTTCTGCCTTTGCCTTGTAGTCTCTTTTTTCTTCTTCTTAAATTGTTTTATAGATTTTTGAGATTTAGGCTCATCAGACTTTTCTTTCTTTGGACGTGCCAAACTAGCTGATAATATTGAAATTTTTTCACCTGAATACCCACTAGTCTCAGATGTTAATGAATCATCATTTTCTCCAATAATATGAACTTTCTGTCGTTGTTTCTGGGGATTTTTATTTCTTAATGCTTCTAGCTTAGCACTGTCGTCCCAGTCAGTCTTTCCTGGTTTTTTTGAACTATTCGAAAATGTTCTATGAGGCGTTTTTTTGGAACTCGGGGCGGTGCTTGGCCTACTGTTAGGAGCTTTTACCTTCTGTTTAGGCGACTCTATATTTTGTTTTTCGTTAATATTTATACCTTTTTTGTCCTTCTCCGATTTATTAGTTTTTTGAAGTTGCAAAAGTTCATTAGGTGATACTGGTTTCCTAATTCCCGAGGACTTCTGGCCATTGAACTTAGAACCAGGTCTATTTGGCATGCCAGGCCTGCTGGGCGCACCAGGTCTATTGGGATTGACTTGTCTATTAAAGGAGCCAGATCTACCTTGATCTGATGGTTGGTTTCTCAATCCAGGTCTGCTGGGAGCACCTGGCCTATTGGGATTGACTTGTCTATTAAAGGAGCCAGATCTGCCTTGATCTGATGGTTTGTTTCTCAATCCAGGCCTATTTGGCATGCCAGGTCTATTGGGCACACCAGCTCTATTGGGCGCACCAGGTCTATTGGGCGCACCAGGTCTATTGGGCGCACCAGGTCTGTTGGAGGCAGTTTGCTTAAAAGAAATGTTTTGCTTATTATTTTGATTATTATTTTGCTTAAGAGAGTCGTCTCTTCTTATCGGAGCACCAACGAGCTCAGGGGTGTTTGATCTATTATTATTTTTTAATTTAGGTTTGTTAGTATTTTGTTCAGGTTTGTTTGATGGTTTTCTTTTGTCCCTTGAATTGTAGATATTTCTGGAAGATTCATTAGATTTAACATTATTATTTATATTTTTAGGCTTTGCAATTAGTTGAATAGGAGGTTTTACGGGACTTTTGATAGGTGGGGTTGTGCTGTTTAGCAAAGTTTTTTTATCTTGGTTGAAATTTTGTAAAGGCTTACTATTAATATTTTGATTCTTAAGGTTTACTTGAGATTGTGAACTATTAATTATATTGGGTTTATTGGGATTTATAGATTGATTTGAAATTTTTTTAAGATTCTCGGGCTTATTAAGAGGTTTTATCAATAATGGCTTTTTGTTTGAATTATCTTTAATTGGTTCACCTTTTATAGAGGAGATAAGAGGAGATTTATCTTCTTTGTTTTGTTTGTGATTATCTTTTTTAATGGAAGGCTTATTAATAGAAAGTATTTTTTTATCTGAATTTTTTTTATTAATAAGATTTGTTATTTTTTTTGCGTCTTCTGAACTTATAGAGCTGCTATGGCTTTTTACTGAAATTGAAAGTTTTTGAGCTGCATCCAATATATCTTTGTTTTCCAGATTTAAGTCTCTGGAAAGTTCGTAAATTCTGATTTTATCGCTGATAGTCATTTAATCTGATTTGTACTCTTTTTAAAAGAGGATTTATTTTAATTATATTCCTTTATTGGGATGGTCATTGTAGCTTGTAATTTCTTTTTCAAAAATTTCAATAAATTCAGGTTCTAAAAATGTTTTTAAAGCTTTTTGAAGCTTTTTTCTGATCTTGGAATCTGAGTAACATTTTATAGACTTGCAAATGTAAGCTGATCTCCCCATTCCTTTTTGAAACATAATGCCTTCCTTATGATCTTTGGTAATCTTTAAAAGATCTTTTCTGTCATATGTTTTTCTACATGAAATGCATATACGCATAACAGGGACTTGTTGTATCACCGTTTTCTCTCCTCTTTGGATGATATTTCACTATCTTGATGAGTCTCTAATTGATCATTATCTGAAAAGGCAACTTCTTCGTATTGTTCTTCTCCATATTCTTGATCATCTTCAGGAAGCGGATAAAGCTCTCTTAATCTTGCATCTTCTGCAGCGCGCTCAGCTTGTTCTGCTTCTAATCTTTGTTCAGCTTCTCTCTGAAGATTCTCTTCATCCTCTCTTTGAATGATTAATTCAGAGACTGCAGCATCTTCTGCTTCCTGATCATATTCATGTGAGTTTTTAACATCAATCTTCCAACCAGTTAATCTTGCGGCAAGTCTTACATTTTGACCTTCTCTCCCAATTGCAAGACTCAATTGATCAGGAGGCACTAAAACATGCGCATGTTGCCCTGCTGGGTCCACTAGTCTTACTAGATCGACTTTCGCAGGACTTAAAGAGTTTAAAATATACTGTATTGGATCTGATGACCATTTAATAACATCAATTTTTTCTCCTCTTAATTCATTTACCACCTGTTGAATCCTTGCTCCTCTAGCTCCAATACAGGCACCTACGGGATCAACTTCTTGTTCGATACTATCAACAGCTACTTTAGTTCTTGGCCCAACTGCTCTTGAAGGAGGGTTTGCTTCTCTTGAAACAGCAACAATTTTTACAGTACCTTCTTGAATTTCCGGTACTTCATTTTCAAATAGATAAACTACTAAACCAGCATTTGCTCTACTAACAAAAAGTTGTGGCCCTTTTCTGGCTATTTCGCTAACTTCTTTCAGAAATACTTTGAAAGTTGCATTTGCTCTGTAATTATCATTTGGTAATTGATCTCTCTTGGGGAGTTCCGCCTCTACTTCAGGTCTACCAATACCCGAACTAACTCCCATAATGACTGATTGTCTTTCAAATCTTATAACTCTTGCAGTTAAAACAGGATCTTCCAAATCTGCAAATTCTTCCTGGATCATTTTTCTTTGTTGGTCTCTTAATTTTTGGGCTAAAACTTGCTTTGTTGTTGAAGCAGCCATTCGCCCAAAATCCTCTTTTTCTGGAGTAACGTCTAAAACTACTGTGTCCCCTATTTGAGCATCATCAGCAACTTGTTTAACTTCTACTAGAGATATTTGATGATCTTCGCTTTCAACTTCTTCAACAATTATTTTACTAGATAATATCCTGTAACCTTCTTCATCAAGATCTAGTCCAACATCAAAATTACTAAAATATTCTTCATCAAATGGATCTTCATTAATTCCAATGTAAAAAGTTTTTCTATATTTTTCATATCCTTTTAATAACGCTTCGCGTAAGGCTAATTCCACGATATTAGGAGGTAACTTTTTTTCCTCACTAATGTCTTCAATGAGATTGTTTAAACCTGGGAGAATAACTAATGCCATCTATGATGGGTAAATTGAATAATGGTTGAAAAATAATTAGTCTTTTAATGTACAAAGACTAATCTTTAGTACTTCATCAAAAGGGATTTTTTTAATCTTACCTTTTATGTTAATGGCTAAATAATCTTTAGACTTTTCATAAAGTAAACCATTAAGAAATTTTATTTTTGAATTCTTTTGGTTTAACTCAACATTAACTGGAAAACCCTTAAAGGTTTTGAAGTCTCTTTCTGAGGTTAATTCATCACTGACCCCTTGACTACTAATTTCTAACACATAAGAACAATTTAAAAGATTTGAATTTTCTATTTTTTCAGATGCTGGGGTATTAAATAGCGCACAATCATCAAGTGAAATATCATCACCATTAGTTTTTTTTATAATAACTTCAATAATTATTGGATTTTGATTAGTTTGTATTTTTAAACTATAGATTTCGAAATTCCATTCATCAGCAACTTTTTTCAGAATTGATTCTAGTTTACTTTTATTATCTTTATTCAAATTTATTTATATATGAATTATTCAAAATAATTTTCGCACATATAAGTTTTTTTTCTATAAAAAATATAAAAATTCGTATTTTATGGATGTAAACAAAAAAACAACAATAACCTAATTCTTCAATTAGATTTATGAAATAAATTCAAAAATCATTAAATAAATGAAATTTCTCAAGATTAAATTTATTAATTTAATCCAAGTATTCATTATTGTTTGTTTTTGTTTGGTTAATTTTTCTCAGAAAGCTGAAGTTTTAGCTTTGACTTCTTCTGAAAATCACAATTTTGTTTCCTCTGCAGTGAAAAATGTTGGACCTGCAGTCGTAAAAATTGATACTGAGCGACTGTTAGAGAGGCAACAATTTGACCCCACTTTACTGGACCCTTTATTGAGAGATTTACTTGGGGAACAAGGAATTACACCTGAGAGAGAAAGAGGTCAAGGTTCTGGAGTCATTATTAATGAGAATGGTTTGGTACTTACAAATGCTCATGTAGTAGAAAGAGTTGATGATGTTTCAGTTACATTGGCAGATGGAACTATTTGCGACGGCCAAGTTTTGGGAACAGATGCAATTACTGACCTAGCTTTAGTAAAAATTAAAGAATCTACTTATTCTAATTTTGCTCCACTTGGAAATTCTGAAGATCTTGAAGTAGGAGATTGGGCAATAGCTTTAGGCACTCCCTACGGTCTAGAAAAAACAGTTACCTTAGGGATAGTAAGTAGCCTACATAGGGATATTAATAGTCTAGGGTTTTCAGATAAAAGGCTTGATCTTATTCAGACTGATGCAGCGATAAATCCAGGAAATTCAGGAGGTCCACTTATCAACTCTAATGGTGAAGTAATTGGAATCAATACACTGGTAAGAAGTGGTCCTGGAGCCGGCCTAGGTTTCGCAATACCCATAAATCTAGCTAAAAGTGTTTCTGATCAGCTTCTTAAAAATGGGGAAGTTATTCATCCATATTTAGGGGTCCAATTAATTTCTTTAAACCCCAGAATTGCCAAAGAACATAATAAAGACCCCAATTCACTAGTCCAATTACCCGAAAGAAATGGAGCTCTAATTCAATCAGTCATACCTAATAGCCCTGCTGAAAAAGCTGGCTTAAGAAGAGGAGATTTGGTCATAGCAACCGAAAATATATCTATAAAGGAACCCAAAGCTTTGTTAGATGAAGTTGAAAAAGCTCAGATAGGCAAAGTATTCCTCTTAAATGTTTTAAGAGATAATAAAGAGATACAGATAAATATCAAACCAGAACCTCTCCCAGGTTTGACATAAATCACCCATTGAAATTTAATAATTTATAACCTTAAAAAAAAGATTTTGGATTCACAAACTCAAATGAAACAAATAGTTGCTGATGCAGCAATTAAGGAAGTAAAGAGTGACATGATTCTCGGATTAGGATCAGGATCTACAGCAGCTCTTATGATAAGAAGCCTCGCTCAAGAAATTCGTTCAGGAAAATTGCAAAACATAAGGGGTGTTGCAACTTCCTTTCAATCAGAGGTTTTAGCGCTTGAACTCGATATACCGCTTATCGATTTAGCTTCTGTTTCTCAAATTGATTTAGCTATTGATGGAGCAGATGAAGTTGATCCCGGATTTCAATTAATAAAAGGAGGAGGAGCATGCCATGTTAGAGAAAAGTTGGTAGCATCTAAAGCTAACCAATTGTTGATTGTTGTTGACGAAACTAAACTCGTGCAAAACTTAAATCTATCTTTTCCTTTACCTGTAGAAGTCCTCCCAAATGCTTGGAAGCAAGTTCAGGATGTAATCTCAGAAATGAATGGTAGTTCTACTTTAAGAATGGCTACAAAAAAAGCTGGTCCAGTGGTTACTGACCAAGGCAACTTAATTTTAGACGTAATTTTCAATGATGGTATCAGAAATCCAAAAGACATTGAAATGAGCATTAACAATATACCTGGAGTATTAGAAAACGGTTTATTTGTTGATCTAACAGACAAAGTATTGGTTGGTAAAATTGAAAAAAATATTCCAGTTGTTTACTCTCCCTCAAAAGTTGGCTAATCTTGAAATCTTATTTGTACTGAATTAGCGTGACTATGTAAACCCTCACTTTTAGCAAGATTAATAATATCAAGACTGTTAACTCTTAAACTTTCTTCAGTAAATTCTATTATTGAAGTGTTTTTCATAAAAGTTTCAACACCTAAGGAACCGCTAAACCTAGAATTGCCTGATGTAGGTAAAGTATGATTTGGTCCAGCTAGGTAATCTCCAACTGCTTCTGGTGTCCAGTTCCCTAAGAATATTGCTCCTGCATTATCTATACCTTCAAGAATCTTTTTTGGATCACAAGTTAAAATTTCTAAGTGCTCTGGAGCAAAGTTATTGCTTAGCTCAATACATGAATCATAATTTTCGCAAATAACAATTAATCCCCAATTTTTTATTGATTGCATACAAATTTCTTTTCTTGGATGATCATCTATTTTTTTATAAAGTTCTTCTAAAACTTTTTTTGCCTGTTCCATTGATGTAGTGAGAAGTATAGAAGAAGCTAAAGGATCATGTTCTGCTTGCGCTAGTAAATCAGATGCTATATGAGTGCTTTGAGCTGTTTCATCTGCAATGATTAATATTTCACTTGGACCGGCTAATGAATCAATTCCTGTGGAGCCATAAATTAGTTTTTTAGCAGTAGTTACATAGATATTCCCGGGACCTGAAATAACATCAACTTTATCTATTTGATTTGTACCAAATGCTAAAGCACCAATTGCTTGCGCTCCTCCAATTCTGAAAACTTTATTGATTCCTGATAGATGAGCTGCAGCTAAAACAGTTTTGTTTATAGTCCCTTCTCTATTTCCAGGAGATACCATAATTATTTCTTGTACTCCTGCTACTTTTGCAGGTATCGAATTCATTAATACAGTACTGGGATAGGCCGCTCTACCTCCAGGGATATAAATGCCTGCATTTTTTACTGGTTTCCATCTCCTTTGGACTGTATCACCATGTTCACCTTCTATAGTGAAAGATGATGGAATTTCTTTTTCATGAAATTTTTTAATTCTTTTATGGGCCAACTCAAGTGATCGCTTTAAATTTCCATCAATTTCGTCCCATGCATCTTTTAAATCATTTGCGCTAACTTGCATAGGGTTAGGATTAAAACCATCAAATTTTTTTGTATATTTTTCTACAGCAATATCTCCATAAGTTTTTACCTCTTGAAGTATTTCTTCGACAATTGCATTTATCTTTTTATTGTTTTCAGAATTGGTTCGACTAGAAATCCTTTTTAATTCTTGGATCGCATCTTGTTCATTATTTAAGATCTTCATATACTTAATTTTTCAAATTGAAAGGCTTAAGACCCTATTTTGTTACCTGTTTAAATTATATATGATTGATTAGTAGTCGATTTATTTGTTATGATGAGGATCTTCTATTTATGTACCCTCTGTGGCCAATAACAAATCAGCAAAAAAGAGAATACAAATTGCCGAAAGAAATCGTTTAATTAATAAATCATACAAATCTACAGTAAGAACTTTGACAAAAAAAACTTTAGAAAATTGTGAAAAATATAAAAAGGATCCAAATGAAGATAATAAAAATTTAGTGACAACAAGTCTTAATAAAGCTTTTAGTTTAATTGATAAAGCAGTTAAAAAAAATGTTCTTCACAAGAATACCGGGGCTAATAAAAAATCAAAAATAAACAATTTTGTAAAAAATACTCTCACCACTAAGTAAAAAGACAGATCATAATTATGAGCGATATTGAACTCATAGACTCTCACTGTCATTTAATATTTGAAAATTTTGAGAAAGATCTAGAAGACGTTGTTCTAAGATTGCGTTCAAAAGGTGTAAAAAAATTAGTTCATGCTTGTTGTGAATTAGCAGAAATTCCTAAGTTAAAAAAATTATCCCATGAATTTAGGGAAATTTATTATTCAGTGGGTTTGCATCCGCTAGAAGCAAATAAATGGGACCCAAGTTCCAAATCTCTTTTAAGAAGGTCAGCTCAAGAAGATAGAAGAGTTGTCGCTATTGGGGAATTAGGCTTGGATTTTTTTAAAAGTGAAAATAAGACTCAGCAAATTGATGCTCTTATTCCCCAAATGGAGTTAGCTAGCGAACTCGAATTACCGGTAATTATCCATTGCAGAGATGCTGCCAATGAAATGATCGAAATATGTGATGACCTTTCTAAAAAAGGTAAATGTCCTAAAGGTGTTCTTCATTGTTGGACAGGAACCCCAAAAGAAATGATGGAGTTCTTAGATCTTGGTTTTTATATCAGTTTTAGTGGAATAGTGACTTTCCCAAAAGCACAAGAAATTCATGAGTGTGCCAAACTAGTCCCTAGTGATAAATACTTAATTGAAACTGACTCACCATTTTTAGCCCCAGTACCGCATAGGGGCAAAAGAAATGAACCTTCATTTGTCGAAAATGTAGCTAATTTTATGGCACACTTAAGATCTACGGAATTAATTACAATTGCGAAAGAGTCATCTCAGAATGCTGAAGATTTGTTTAAATTTAACTTGTAAAATTGACACTGAAGCTGCTAAGATAAGGAATTACTGGAATTTTTTCTTGAATTTTTTGTTTTAACTTTTTCAGTTAATGGATTTCAAACCATTAAGCACAATTTTTATAGTTTTTTATTTAATTGAATTTTTGTTGAAATCGAGATCTTATGCTTGATTTCGTATCAAAATAAAAGTTAAACAGTTAATTTTTGAGTAAGTTAAAAGTAAATAGTAAATCTCACATAATCTCAGGTTTTCTTGGATGAGCAGTAGCGCTTTACAGGTAGCAAAAACAGCTACTTATCTACCAGATTTAGTTGAAGTACAAAGAGCAAGCTTTAAATGGTTTTTGGAAAAAGGTTTAATAGAGGAATTACAAAACTTTTCCCCCATTTCTGATTACACAGGTAAATTAGAATTACATTTTATTGGTGAAGAATACAGGTTAAAAAGACCTAGACATGATGTAGAGGAAGCAAAAAGAAGAGATGCTACATTTGCTTCTCAAATGTATGTAACTTGCAGATTAATAAATAAAGAGACAGGAGAAATTAAAGAACAAGAAGTATTTATTGGGGAATTACCATTAATGACTGAAAGAGGAACTTTCATAATTAATGGTGCTGAAAGAGTAATTGTTAATCAAATTGTTCGAAGTCCAGGGGTCTATTTTAAAGATGAGCAGGATAAAAATGGTAGAAGAACTTATAACGCAAGTGTTATTCCAAATAGAGGAGCATGGTTAAAATTTGAGACTGACAAAAATAATTTACTTTATGTCAGGGTTGATAAAACTAGAAAAATTAATGCTCATGTCCTTATGAGAGCGATGGGCCTTTCTGATAATGATGTAATCGATAAACTTAGGCATCCTGAGTTTTATCAAAGCTCTATTGATTCAGCCAATGACGAGGGTATAAATTCAGAAGATCAGGCTTTACTTGAGCTTTACAAGAAGCTACGTCCTGGTGAACCACCCTCTGTTTCTGGCGGACAACAACTGTTACACAGCAGATTTTTTGATCCCAAAAGATATGATTTAGGCCGAGTTGGTAGATATAAAATCAATAAAAAATTGAGGCTTACAGTGCCAGATGATGTGAGAACACTTACCCATGAAGATGTTCTTTCAACTATTGATTATCTAATTAACCTAGAATTGGATATTGGTGGTGCGAGTTTGGACGATATTGACCACCTTGGTAATCGAAGGGTTAGATCTGTAGGGGAACTTCTACAAAATCAAGTAAGGGTTGGCCTCAATCGTTTAGAAAGGATTATTAAAGAAAGAATGACTGTTGGGGAAACAGATTCTCTCACTCCCGCTCAACTAGTCAACCCAAAGCCTTTGGTTGCTGCCATAAAAGAGTTTTTTGGTTCTAGTCAATTAAGTCAATTTATGGATCAAACTAATCCTTTGGCTGAACTAACACATAAAAGAAGAATTTCTGCTTTAGGTCCTGGAGGTTTAACGCGAGAAAGAGCAGGTTTTGCGGTAAGAGATATTCATCCTTCACATTATGGAAGATTATGTCCTATTGAGACTCCTGAAGGTCCTAATGCAGGACTTATAAATTCTTTAGCTACCCATGCGAGAGTAAATGAGTATGGTTTTATCGAAACTCCTTTTTGGGAAGTAAATAACGGTAAAGTCAACAAAGAAGGAAATCCTGTTTATTTATCTGCTGATTTAGAAGATGAGTGCAGGGTAGCACCAGGAGATGTGGCAACCGATAAGGATGGAAATATACTTGCAGATCTAATACCAGTAAGATACAGACAAGATTTTGAGAAAGTACCTCCACATCAAGTTGATTATGTTCAGCTTTCCCCCGTTCAAGTAATTTCAGTAGCGACTTCACTAATTCCTTTTTTGGAACATGATGATGCTAATAGAGCTCTTATGGGTTCTAATATGCAACGCCAAGCTGTTCCATTGCTTAGGCCAGAACGTCCTTTAGTAGGGACAGGTTTAGAATCTCAAGTTGCTAGAGATTCGGGGATGGTTCCCATAACAAAAGTTAATGGGACTGTATCTTACGTAGACGCTAATGAGATAGTTGTTAAGGATAAGGATGGTAATGAACATTTTCATTATCTTCAAAAATATCAAAGATCTAATCAAGATACCTGCTTAAATCAAAGACCTATAGTAAAAATTGGAGATCAAGTTATATCTGGACAAGTGTTAGCAGATGGATCGGCATGTGAAGGTGGAGAAATAGCACTAGGCCAGAATGTCCTAATTGCATATATGCCATGGGAGGGTTACAACTACGAAGATGCAATTCTAGTAAGCGAAAGGATGGTAACTGATGATTTATATACATCAGTCCATATTGAAAAATATGAAATTGAGGCAAGACAAACAAAGTTAGGACCTGAAGAAATTACAAGAGAGATTCCTAATATCTCTGAAGAAAGCTTGAACAATCTTGATGAAATGGGGATAATTAGGATTGGCGCTTTTGTCGAGAGTGGAGATATTCTTGTTGGTAAAGTTACTCCAAAAGGTGAATCAGACCAACCTCCTGAAGAAAAACTTTTGAGAGCTATTTTTGGTGAAAAGGCTCGAGATGTTAGAGATAACTCTCTAAGGGTTCCTAAAACTGAAAAGGGAAGGGTTTTGGATGTACGCATTTACACCCGAGAACAAGGTGATGAGTTACCTCCGGGGGCCAATATGGTTGTTAGGGTTTATGTAGCCCAGAGAAGGAAAATCCAAGTCGGAGACAAAATGGCTGGAAGGCATGGAAATAAAGGAATTATAAGTAGAATCCTACCAAGAGAAGATATGCCTTATTTACCTGATGGAACACCTGTAGACATAGTACTTAATCCTCTAGGAGTTCCGAGTAGGATGAATGTAGGCCAAGTTTTTGAACTATTGATGGGCTGGGCAGCCTCTAATTTAAATTGCAGGGTTAAAGTCGTCCCATTTGATGAAATGTATGGTGCTGAAAAATCACATCAGACTGTCCAAGCATTTTTAGAGGAGGCTTCAAAACAACCTGGTAAATCTTGGGTTTACAATCCTGAAGATCCTGGAAAGTTATTACTCAAGGATGGTAGAACAGGTGAACCATTTGACCAGCCAGTAGCGGTTGGATACTCTCACTTTCTTAAGTTAGTACATTTGGTAGATGATAAAATTCATGCAAGATCTACTGGACCTTACTCTTTGGTTACTCAACAACCATTAGGTGGTAAAGCTCAGCAAGGTGGACAAAGGCTTGGAGAAATGGAAGTTTGGGCTCTTGAAGCTTATGGAGCTGCCTATACTCTTCAAGAACTATTAACAGTTAAATCTGATGATATGCAAGGAAGAAATGAAGCTCTAAATGCAATCGTAAAAGGTAAACCTATCCCTAGGCCCGGTACTCCTGAGTCATTTAAAGTTCTTATGAGAGAATTACAATCTCTAGGTCTTGATATTGGGGTTTATACAGATGAAGGTAAAGAGGTAGATTTAATGCAAGATATAAATCCGAGAAGGAATACTCCATCGAGGCCAACGTATGAATCACTTGGAACCTCTGAATATGAGGAAGATTAAATACTCAATTAAAAAATTATTAATTTAAATTTCCCAAAAATGACAAACAGCAACTTAAGAACTGAAAATCACTTTGATTACGTCAAAATTTCAATAGCTTCACCCCAAAGAATAATGGATTGGGGGCAGAGAACATTACCTAATGGACAAGTGGTGGGAGAAGTTACTAAACCTGAAACCATTAATTACAGGACACTTAAACCAGAAATGGATGGATTGTTTTGTGAAAAGATTTTTGGGCCCTCCAAAGATTGGGAATGTCATTGTGGTAAGTATAAAAGAGTTAGACATAGGGGCATAGTTTGTGAAAGATGTGGTGTTGAGGTAACTGAAAGTAGAGTTAGAAGACATAGGATGGGCTATATAAAACTTGCTGCGCCAGTATCCCATGTTTGGTACTTAAAAGGAATTCCTAGTTATGTTGCAATTCTTTTGGATATTCCACTTAGAGATGTAGAACAAATAGTCTATTTTAATTGTTATGTTGTTCTAGATCCTGGAGATCATAAAGAACTCAAATATAAGCAATTACTTACAGAGGATGAATGGCTGGAGATTGAAGATGAGATCTATGCTGAAGATTCAACTATTGAAAATGAACCTTTTGTTGGTATTGGCGCTGAGGCCTTGAAGCAACTACTTGAGGATCTTGATTTAAATCAGATTGCTGAGGAGCTCAGAGAGGAAATTACTAATAGTAAGGGGCAGAAAAGGGCAAAACTCATAAAAAGAATAAGAGTTATTGATAATTTCATTGCAACTAACGCAAAACCCGAATGGATGGTCTTAGATGCAATTCCCGTTATACCTCCAGATCTTAGGCCTATGGTTCAGCTTGATGGGGGGAGATTCGCAACTTCTGATTTAAACGATCTTTATAGAAGAGTCATAAATAGAAATAACAGATTAGCCAGGCTACAAGAAATTTTGGCTCCTGAAATTATTGTAAGAAATGAAAAAAGAATGCTTCAGGAGGCAGTTGACGCTCTTATAGATAATGGAAGGAGGGGAAGGACCGTCGTTGGTGCAAATAATAGAGCTCTTAAGTCTCTTAGTGACATTATTGAAGGAAAACAAGGAAGATTTAGACAGAATCTGCTTGGTAAGCGCGTTGACTATTCAGGACGCTCTGTAATAGTTGTAGGCCCTAAGTTAAAAATGCATCAGTGTGGTCTTCCTAAGGAAATGGCAATTGAGCTCTTCCAACCTTTTGTTATTCATAGATTAATACGCCAAAATATTGTAAACAATATTAAAGCTGCAAAAAAATTAATACAAAAAGCTGATGATGAAGTAATGCAGGTGCTTCAGGAAGTTATAGAAGGCCACCCAATTCTTTTAAATAGAGCACCTACGTTACATCGTTTGGGAATTCAAGCTTTCGAACCAAAACTAGTTGGCGGTAGAGCTATACAACTTCATCCTTTAGTGTGTCCTGCATTTAATGCTGACTTTGATGGGGATCAAATGGCAGTTCATGTTCCGTTAGCTTTAGAGGCACAAACCGAGGCTAGAATGCTCATGTTGGCTAGTAACAACATTCTTTCTCCTGCTACAGGTGAACCAATTGTTACTCCATCACAAGATATGGTTTTGGGATCTTATTATTTGACGGCTTTGCAACCAAATTATCAAAAACCTGATTTTGGAGAAAATAAGACTACTTTTGCTTCACTAGAAGATGTCATTTATGCTTTTGAAGATAGGAGACTTAGCCTACATGAATGGGTATGGGTTAGATTTAATGGAGAAGTCGAAGATGAAGATGAAATGAGTACTCCACGAAAAACTGAAGAGCTAGAGGATGGCTCTAGATTAGAAATTTGGAATTTACGTAGAGACAGATTTGACCCTCAGAATAATTTAATAAGTAGATTTGTTTTGACGACTGTCGGGAGAGTTGTGATGAACTATACCATCATTGATTCTGTATCTAAAACGTAATCTTTAAAAACTATTTTTCATTAATCTAAAAATCATGACATCATCTAAACCAAAAAAAACTTCCAGAGTACGTAAAACTACTAAAAACTCAAAAAAGAATAATCCAATTACAATGCCTTCTTTAGCTAAAACGCCTCCATCATTCAAGAATAAAGTAGTTGATAAAAAAGCCTTAAAAAATTTAGTTTCTTGGGCTTATAAAACCCATGGGACTGCTATAACAGCAGCCATGGCTGATAATTTAAAGGACTTAGGATTTAAATATGCCACACAAGCTGCTGTTTCTATTTCAGTAGATGATTTAAAAGTTCCTGAAGCTAAACAAGATTTGATAGGACAAGCTGAAGAGCAAATATCTGCTACAGAGGAATGCTACAGACTCGGAGAAATTACAGAAGTTGAAAGACATACAAAAGTTATTGATACCTGGACTGAAACAAATGAAAGATTAGTAGATGCTGTTAAAAATAATTTCAATCAAAATGATCCTCTAAATTCTGTTTGGATGATGGCTAATTCAGGAGCTAGGGGTAATATGTCCCAAGTAAGACAACTTGTTGGTATGAGAGGATTGATGGCTAATCCTCAAGGAGAAATTATTGACCTTCCAATTAGAACAAACTTTAGAGAGGGGCTGACTGTAACTGAATATGTAATTTCCTCTTATGGAGCAAGAAAAGGTTTAGTGGATACTGCCTTAAGAACTGCTGATTCAGGTTATTTAACCAGAAGATTAGTTGATGTTGCTCAAGATGTAATTGTTAGAGAAGAAGATTGCGGAACAGAACGATCAATAGTTGTTGAAGCTGAAGATGGTAAATTTGGAGCAAGGCTTCTTGGCAGACTTAGTGCCGAGGATATTTTAGATTCCGAAGACAATTTAATTATTCCTCAAAATACTGCAATAGATCCATTATTGTCACAAAAAATTGAGGCAGCATCCATTGTAAAGGTAAAAATAAGATCTCCATTAACATGTGAAGCCAATAGGTCGGTTTGTAGAAGATGTTATGGATGGGCTTTGGCTCATAATCATCTTGTTGACTTAGGTGAAGCAGTAGGAATCATTGCTGCTCAATCTATTGGAGAACCCGGAACTCAATTAACAATGAGAACTTTCCATACTGGAGGTGTATCAACTGCTGAAAGTGGAGTAGTAAGATCCAAAATTTCTGGTAAAGTTGAATTTAGTTCAAAAGCAAAGACAAGAGGTTACAGAACTCCACATGGCGTAGAAGCTAAACAAGCTGAAGTTGATTTCATATTAAAAATAGTTCCTCAAGGAAATAATTCCAACAAAGCTCAAAAAATTGAAGTCTCTAGTGGATCGCTTTTATTCGTTGATGACGGTGAAAAAATTAATTCTGACATAACAGTTGCACAGATCACCGCTGGAGCTGTTAAAAAAAGCGTTGAAAAAGCAACAAAGGATGTTATTTGTGACTTAGCTGGTCAAGTTAGGTACGATAAGGTTATTCAACCTAAGGAAGTCACAGATAGGCAGGGAAATATTACTTTAAAAGCCCAAAGATTAGGTAGATTGTGGGTTCTAGCTGGAGACGTTTATAATTTACCACCTAACGCGAGACCAGTTGTCTTAACTGGAAAGTCTGTAGATGAAGGAACTGTTTTAGCAGAGGCAAGTCAATCAAGTGAATTCGGAGGACAAGTTCGATTAAGGGATTCAATTGGAGATTCAAGGGAAGTTCAGATTGTTACCACAGCAATGTCTTTAAGTAATTTTAAATTGATTGAAGAATCTACTCACTCAGGCCAAATATATAATTTGGAATCTAGTGATGGAACCTCCTATCGTTTGAATACTTCTCCAGGTAGCAAAATTAGTAACGGTGAGGTTATAGCAGAATTAACGGATGAAAGATTCCGTACAAAAACTGGTGGTTTAGTCAAATACTCACCAGGATTAAGCGTCAAAAAAGCAAGATCATCTAAAAATGGTTTTGAAGTTAGTCAAGGGGGAACATTGCTTTGGATTCCCCAAGAGACACATGAAATAAACAAGGATATTTCTCTTTTAATGATTGAAGATATGAAATGGATAGAGGCAGGAACAGAAGTAGTAAAAGATATTTTCAGTCAAACATCAGGAATTGTTACTGTGACTCAGAAAAATGATATTCTCCGTGAAATAACTGTAAGAAATGGAACTTTTCATGAGTGCGACGATGAAGAAGTTCTGAATAGATTTACAGAAGAAGGTACTCTAGTTAATCCCGGCGAAAAGATTTTGGATGGTATCGATAATAAAGAAATTCTATTTGTTCAGAAATTGGAAACCCCCAAATGTAGAGGCTTGCTTTTAAGAACTGTAGAAGAATTTACTATTCCTGATCAAGCAGAATTACCTCAATTATCTCATGTTAAGCAGGAAAAAGGACCACATTTAGGCTTAAAAGCTATTCAAAGGCTTACTTACAAAGATGGTGAATTAATAAAATCAGTTGAAGGAGTTGAATTGCTTCGAACAAATTTAAGTATTGAAAGTTTTGATGCTACTCCGCAGATGACTATTGATGTCGAGTCGATTGAAGATGAAAATGACTCATCAATTAAGAGATTAAGTTTAGTAATATTAGAATCAATTCTTGTAAGAAGAGATACTATATCTGACTCAAGTCATGGATCTACACATACAGAATTGCAAGTCGATAATAATCAAATAGTTAAAGCGGGAGATGTAATAGCTACTACTCAAATTCTTTGTAAAGAAAAGGGAGTGGTTCAATTGCCACATGTTGTTGATGATGAGCCAATAAGAAGGTTAATTGTTGAAAGAGAACAAGATAAAATTGTAATTAAGATTAGTAATAATGCAGTCGTTAAAGTAGGTGATCGTGTAGTTGATGGTGATTCTATTAGTAAATCTGAAAAGTCAACTTCTTGTGGAGAAATCGAAAAAGTTTCTAGTAGTTCAGTAACCTTAAGACTTGGCAGGCCTTATATGGTTTCTCCTGATTCGGTTTTACATGTCAAAGATGGAGACTTAGTTCTTAGGGGTGATGGATTAGCTTTACTTGTTTTTGAGAGACAGAAAACTGGGGATATTGTTCAAGGATTGCCTCGAATTGAAGAGTTATTAGAAGCTAGGAGACCAAGAGATTCTGCAATTTTGTGTAAAAAATCTGGAATTGTTCAAATTAAACAAGGTAATGATGAAGAGTCAGTGTCTTTATCTGTTATTGAAAAAGATGATTCAGTTAACGAATATCAACTACTTCTTGGAAAAAATATAATGGTGAGTGATGGACAACAGGTTAAAGGTGGAGAAATTTTAACTGATGGTCCGATTAATCCTCATGAATTATTAGATTGTTACTTCAGTGATTTAAAAGATCAAAAACCTTTAATAGATGCAGCACGAGAATCTATATCAAAATTACAAAGAAGTATGGTAAATGAAGTCCAAAACGTCTATAAATCTCAAGGAGTAGCTATCGATGATAAACATATAGAGGTTATTGTCAGACAAATGACCAGTAAAGTCCGAATAGAAGATGCTGGAGATACTACTCTCTTACCTGGTGAACTTATAGAAATGAGACAAGTGGAAGATACAAATCAAGCAATGGCAATTACAGGGGGTGCTCCAGCTGAATTCACTCCAGTTTTGTTAGGTATAACTAAAGCCTCCCTTAATACAGATAGCTTTATATCAGCAGCTTCATTCCAAGAAACTACAAGGGTTCTTACAGAGGCTGCAATTGAAGGTAAATCAGATTGGTTAAGAGGTTTAAAAGAAAATGTTATTATCGGTAGACTAATACCTGCAGGTACTGGTTTTAGCGGATTTGTAGAGGAATTAGCCTCAGAGGCCGGACCTCACCCTGACATACTTGCTGAAGAATCTGGTGGATATAGAAGAGCACAGAACTTGAGACCAGATTACACGGTCGATATGCCTCAAACACCTACCGTAAGCTCTACTGCAATACTTGATGATCCGAGTGATGAGGATTTGGAGACTACGAGGAATCGACATGGAATCGATCCTTCATCAAGTAATTTTGCCGCATTTGCGAGACCTAGTGCCGAAAATCAATTTTCTGAAGATCAATTACCTGATCCTGCGGCATTAGAGGGATTACAAGAGGAAGGTCTTCTTTCAGATGAATAAATATTATCTAATATTATTTTTAGTTACTAGAATGTGTTCTTTAAACCGCAATTGATGATTAAGCCCGAGATTCTCCCAAAAAGAAAATTACCTCGATATGGTTTTCATAACTATAATGAAAGACTTAATGGCAGAATGGCCATGATTGGATTTATTGCGTTAATTCTTACAGAATTCTTTTTAAAACACGGATTACTGTTATGGTAAAAATAGTTTTGAACTAAAGAAACAATAATTTGAAAAATCTTATTGGAAGTAGTATCAAAGACTTAGAAAATGTAGCTTTAAACTATGGTCAGGCTGCTTTTAGAGGCCGTCAAATTTATAAGTGGATCTATAATTATAGAAATAAAAAGAAAAATATTGATCAAATAGAAGTCCTGCCTCTAGATTTTAGAAAAAAGTTAAGAGATGACGGTTTTAAAGTAAGCGAACTTAGATTGCAAGAAAAAAACTTGGCTAATGATGGCACCTTAAAGCTTTTACTTGCTTCAGATGACAATGAAAGTATAGAGTGCGTTGGCATACCAACTGAAAAAAGACTTACTGCATGTCTTTCGAGTCAAGTAGGCTGCCCTATGGACTGCAAATTTTGTGCAACTGGGAAGGAGGGTCTTAAGAGATCTTTGAAAGCAAGTGAAATATTAGATCAAATTTTGTTTATTGAAAATGAAATGAATAGAAAAGTGACTAATATTGTTTTCATGGGTATGGGTGAGCCTTTATTGAATATTGACGAACTGCTTTTGTCAATTAGATCAATTAATGATGATTTTCAAATTAGTCAAAGAAAAATAACTGTAAGCACCGTTGCTGTTCCAAAAATGATAAATAAATTATCAAAAAAATCTTTTCAAATTTTAGGTAATTGTCAATTTACATTAGCAATAAGCCTACATGCTTCAAACCAAAAAACAAGAGAAACGATAATACCAAGTGCAAAAAACTACGAGATCAAAAAAATAATTGAAGACAGTAAGCAATTCGTAAGAGATACTGGTCGAAGGGTAAGTTTTGAATATTTAATGCTAAGTGGAGTTAACGACAAATTAGAACATGCCAATGAATTGAGTAATTTGCTAAAAGGGTTTCAATGCCACGTGAATTTAATACAGTACAACCAAATTGATGATGTTGAATTTAAACGAGCTTCTTTAAAAAATCTTCAATTATTTCAATCTAGACTTTCTAATAATGGCATAGCCGTTAGCTTACGAAAAAGCAGAGGTCTAGATAAAAATGCTGCATGCGGGCAGCTAAGACAAAATGCAAGAAAAAAATAATATTTTCTAAGAAAAATTTTTTAAAAGTCTATTAAACAGGTTATTATTGTGTTAATTAATTTAGAATCTTTGGGTTTTATCAAGACGAAAATTTTACCTTTCGCTATCGTCGCACTTTTTGGGATTGCCTTTTTAGCAGTCAGCGCAAGAATTTGGTTGCCAGGAGATATGATGTCGCCTGCCCCCATGAATTAATATTTTTAGTTTTAGAAAATGACAAAAAATAAGGATCCTAACAAAGAAAGCTTAGCTGAAATTGCAGTTGACCCAGATGTTTTGGCCAGAGAATTGGCTTTAGAGATTGAAATAGATCCTTTAGAGCAAATTGATGAAGATAATTTTTCAAAAGGTTTAAATATAACTCAAGAGTGCAATGAAGCTTTAAAAATGCTAGAAGGTAACAGAGAAGAGAGAATACAGGGCTTAAGAATATTTTGTGAATATAGAGATCCAAGATCTTTCCCTCTTTTATTACCATTACTTGATCAACCTTGTCCTGTTGAGAGAATGAGTGCTGTATATGCTTTAGGCCGTAATCCATGCCCCAGCGCGGTCCAGAAACTTGTCAGTCTTTTGGAGACTGATGATAACGCGTATGTCAGAAGAGCTACTGCATGGAGCTTAGCTAATTATGATAACCCAATTGTTTTGAAGCCATTAATAAATGCTTTAAAAAATGACGTAGCTGCAGTAAGGCTATGGTCATCTAGTTCTTTAGCTGAAATTGGAAATGTTTCTTCCAAAAACGCAGAATTAGCAGCAGAACAGCTTTTAATAAGTTTAAAAATAGATAATGAATCAGGTGTCAGGAGTAATTGCATTTGGTCATTGTGTAGGTTGTTTGAAAAATTAAATAATACATTTCAAGAATGTTTCGTTGATGAATGTACCAAAATAGCTCTTTTCGATAAAGAGCCATCCGTTATGGAAGAAGCAAAAACTGCTCTAGATTCAATGGGGATGCAAGGTTTTTATAATTAAATAGCTTTAATTTTTTTTTCAGGAAGCTATCGAAAAAATTTATTTATCAGATATTCAATATAAAAATTAAAATTAATTAACTTGTACCAACTGAAACAAAAAATTTTCGTTATTCTATATAAAGTAAAAAGTACTCGGTACTTGAATTTAATGCCTCAAAAAACATTGAGATTCAAAATTCATCAAGACGGAAGAGTTGAAGAGACTGTCGAGGGATTTACAGGTCATTCATGTAATGAAGCTACAAAAAATCTCGAAGATGCTCTCGGCGAAGTAACAGTTAAGGCTAAAACATCTGATGCTTTCATCTCTAATCAAAATGAAAACTTAAAACAATTTAACAAAGAATCTAATGTCACATTTTAGTACTATTAAAACGCATCTTAAAGAAGCAGAGCCATTAATTAAGGCCTTAAATAACCTAGGTTATACCATCAATCAAGAAGAAAAGTTTGTTAAAGGTTATAGAGGTAAGTTTACGGCTGTCGATATAAGCATGAATTTACCTGGTGATACTAAAGTTGGATTTAAATGGGACAATAATTCAAATACTTATGAATTAGTTACTGATCTGGATTTATGGAAATTTGAGATTCCAGTTGAAAGATTTATTTCTAAAGTTACTCAAATGTATGCTTATCAAACAATTATTTCTAAAACAAAAGAGGATGGTTATCAAATAGTAGAACAAAAAAACCAAAATGACGGTTCAATCGAATTGGTCTTAACCAAGTGGGATAATTAATGCCGAATTATGGATTTTACCGATCCATTTGATAATTTTGAAAAAAATATAGAAATTACAGGCTTTGAGCCTGTACTAGGTGGTCAATTAGCTGAAAAAGCTGTATGGGTTGATGAAGCTAAGTGTATTGGTTGTAAATACTGTGTACACGTGGCTTCAAATACTTTCTTAGTTGATGAATTTCATGGCAGAAGCCGTGCAATAAGACAAGATGGAGATAGTGTTGATGTGATACAGGAAGCAATAGATACTTGCCCTGTTGATTGTATTCACTGGGTAAAGTTCGAAGAATTGGATGATTTAGAGAATAGTCTTGATAGGGATATGTTTCAATCATTTGGAAAACCACCAAGAATGAATAAGCATTAATTCCAAAAAGATGCAATATCGTAGGTTTGGCCGAACTAATCTTAAGATTCCTATTTTATCTTTGGGTGGTATGAGATTTCAAAAAAGTTGGGATCAATTAGATTTTTCTAAGATTTCATATCAAGAACAAAATAAAGTAGAAAATATATTAAATCTGGCAAACAAATATGGCTTAAATCATGTAGAAACAGCTAAGTACTATGGAACTTCTGAGGTGCAATTAGGAATGGGTTTTAAAAATTCGAAAAAAATCCCCAATATAATTCAAACAAAGATTCCTCCAAATAGTGATCCTAAAATATTTGAGGGAGATGTTATGTCAAGTATTGAAAAATTGAAAGTTAAAAAAATTGATTTATTAGCAATACATGGCATTAACACAGTTGAACATTTACATCAGACCATTAGAAATGGAGGTTGTATTGAAATTTTGAGGAATTTGCAAAAAGAAAATCTAATTGGATCTATTGGATTTTCGACCCATGGAAAATCTTCGCTCATTCAGAAGGCTATTTCAACAAACTTATTTGATTATGTAAATTTGCACTGGTATTTCATAAATCAAGAAAATACAAAGGTTATAAATTTAGCAAATAAGTATGATCTTGGGGTTTTTATAATAAGTCCCACTGATAAAGGAGGACATCTTCATACTCCCTCAAACAAAATGTTGGAACTTTGTAGACCACTTCATCCCATAGTTTTTAATGATCTTTTTTGTTTAAGAAATACAAATGTCCATACCCTTAGTGTGGGGATTGCAAAAGAGGCAGATTTTGACCTGCATTTAGAAGCTGTTTCATTGTTATCAGAATCCGAAAAGTATGTTCCAAAGATAATAGGTAGATTAAGGCAGGAATCGATTAATGCCTTAGGTTTAGAGTGGTATCAAAATTGGAATAGAAATCTACCGAGTTGGGAATATACTCCTGGGAATATTAATATTCCCGTTTTGCTATGGCTTTCAAATTTAATAGATTGGTTGGATATGGAAGGATTTGCAAGAGCTAGATATCAACTGCTTGGGAATGGAAGTCATTGGTTCCCAGGATCTAATGCTAATTTACTCGATGAGGATGTTTCTGAAGGCCAATTATTAAAAGTTTTAAAAGGCCATATAAATCCAAAAAAAGTTATAAATAAATTAAGAACTTTAAAAGAAAAGTTTGGGGATAAAGTTGCTAAAAGATTATCAAAAAAATAATTTCATAATGGATTTTTCTCAGGTTTACCAACTTTTCTAGGGTAAATTTCAGGGCAAAAATTTTTAGGTTGAATAAGAATAATATTTCGGGTGCCTTTATTTTTTGGTAATAAAATCTTCTTTTTTTCTTTTAATTTTCCTTCTAATATTGCTAAAGTTTTTTCTAGATTTTTACTTTCTTCATCAGTCCATTTCCCACAATATAAAACTCCTAATCCTTCTTTTTTTAGCATTGGTATTATATATTCTGAAACTGTTGATGGATTACTCACCGCTCTAGTAGCAGTTATATCGAAACTATTTCTCATTGACGATTGATGGGCTAAATTTTCAATACGAGCATTGATTACATGAATATTGTTTTTGAAATTGATCTCCTTAATTACGCTTTTTAAAGCATCTGTTTTCTTTTTGGAAGAATCAACTAGGTATATTTCTGAAGTGGGATGAGTTATGGCATAAGCTAAACCAGGGAAGCCACATCCAGATCCAATATCTAAAAATTTTTTATTATCAAAATTAATATTCTGGAAAGTTTTAAATGGCCAAATGCTGTCAAAAACTTGAGATACCCAATAATCATCACCATTAACTAATCTTGTTAGATTGGTTTTATTATTTAATTCTTTAATTCTAATTTGCAATTCTTGAAACATAATTATTTCTTCTTCAGTTATTAGGGCAGATATTTCTTCTGGGATGTTTTGTTTTTTCATTTCGTTATAAATATAAATTTTTTCCATTCATTAAATACATTCTATTTATTAAAAATTTATTAGAATTACAATATTAATAAAAGATTATTTTGAAAGGAAAAATTTCTTATTACAAAATTTTAGGTGTAGATGAAAATGCCTCAAATCATGAATTAAGAAAGGCATTTTGCAAACTTTCCATCGAGTTGCATCCTGATACAACTTCTTTAGAAATAGATGAAGCTAAAAGTAAATTCCAAGAAGTTTTGGAAGCTTATGAAAATTTGAATAATAGTAATTTGAGGAAAATATATGATGACAAACTAAAGGAAAAATCTAAGATTAAGAATAATACTCAAGTTTTAAATAATTTAATAATCGATTCAAATAATCAAAATTTAGTAGGGAATAGAAGACCTTTTTCAAATGGGGAATTGTTTTCGTTATTTCTTTTATTTATTATCATTGTAATAAGTTTGATTTGTTCAATTTTTATTGCCTCTTTTACTGGCAAAGAATTAGATACAATACCTATCTGGTTAGTAAAGTGATACTTTAAAAAAGTCTGTGAATCTCTCTAAAAAACCTATCAACCAACATTCACTTCAATCATTGGAATTATGGCTAACTGATTTAGGTGCAGTTAAGGATGTCAATAATCCATCTAAATGGTACCTGTTACTTTCTAATTGGAATGCAACTATTATTTTTGAACAAGAAGATTTAAATGTTACCTGGGAAAGTGAAGGACAAGAAACTAAAAGACTATTTTCCTATTGCATTAATAGAGAAGATGTGGAAAATGCAATACTACAGGGACCTTAAATTTCTATCTAAAGATTGTCTAAGATTTGCCTTATTATCCAGTAACTTTCTTCTAATTGATCATCGGTTATACAGAGAGGCGGCAAGAGGTAAATTACATTCCCGAGGGGCCTAATAAATAAACCTTGCTCCATTGCAAGGCTCTTTATTTCTTTCCCAATATTATTAAAATAACCTTTTTTGTTCCCAATATCTAAATCGAAGGCAGCAATTGTGCCGGATATCCTTATCTTTTTTATATAAGGTAATTTTTTAAATTTAATTAAATGAGATAAATGTTTTTCTTCAAATGAAAGGTATTTGTGTGGTTCTTTTTCTAATAAATCAAGGCTAGCGTTTGCCGCAGCACAACCTAAAGGATTAGCAGTAAAACTATGTCCATGCCAAAAAGTTTTTCTTGGGGAATCATCAATAAAGGATTGAAAAATTTTTTCTTTACATAAAGTTATTCCCATCGGTAAAAATCCCCCAGTTAAGCCTTTTGAAATACTTATTAAATCAGGAATGATTTTGGCTTTTTGAAATGCAAAAAGGCTTCCACATCTTCCAAAACCAGTTAATACTTCATCTGCAATTAACAAAGAATTATTATTTTTTATAGTTTCTGAAACTTTTTTAATAAACTGAGGTCTAACCATATTCATTCCTCCTGCGCCTTGAACAAGTGGCTCAAGGATAACTGCTACTGTAGGAGTTTTAAGAAGAGCTTCTAATTTTTGGATCGCCTCACTTTCTTTGTTTTCTACGTTTTCGTCATTTATCCAAGTTGAAGGCCATGGTACTCTCCTAACTGGGAACATAAGATTATCGAAATTCTCATTAAAAATATTTCTTTCACCTAAAGCCATTGCTCCAAATGTATCGCCATGGTAAGCACCATCAAAAGCTACTATTTGAGATCTTGTCTCGCCTCTATTTTGCCATGATTGGAAGGCAATTTTTAAAGCTACCTCAACTGCAGTAGAACCGTTATCAGAAAAGAACAATCTTTCTAGTTTTGTTAATTTACTAAGTCTTTCTGCTAATTTTTTTGCTTGTGGATGTAAGAAATCAGCAAATATAACTTGCTCAAGATTTTTTGCTTGATTGAAAATGGCATCGGCAATATATTCGTTACTATGGCCATGAAGAGTTACCCACCAACTACTAATTGCGTCAATTAGCTCTTTTTTAGGATCTTTAGTAAATAGGAGAGCATCTTTACCATGAGTTACTTCTATTTGTGGTTTGCTGGTATTTATTTGTGTAAAAGGTGGCCAAATATTTGGATGCCAAGCTTGATCTGGAGTTTTTGAATCCAAAGATTTCATTTAACTTTTTTTGCTTTGAAAAGTGAGACTAACTTACTTTTGATGTCAAGTTCTTTCCATAGTATATCGAAATTATTTGAGTCAATTTTTTTGATGTAAGGGAATTCAGTAATTAAAGGGATTCCACTAAATTCAACAAGTGTTTTTGGATTATCTAAGTGTTTTTCTCCATTAACAACTAAACCTAAAATCTCAATATTTCTTCGTTTTAAGGCTTCAATACTAAGCAGAGTATGGTTTAGAGTGCCAAGAGAGCTCTTACATACCAGTATTACTGGAAGGCCCCATTGTTTTATTTGATCTATTTGCAAAAAATTACGAGTTATTGGAACCATTAATCCACCTGCTGTTTCTACAATTAATGAGCCCTTTACTTCTGGTAATCGCAACATATCAAAATTAATAGTTTTTTGATCTATTTCAGAAGCCCAATGAGGAGATAATGGTTTTGTGAACACATAAGCCTCTTTAATTATTTTCTCTCTACTTACTTTTGTAAGTCTTTCAACAGTTTGACTATCAGTTTGGGATTCAATACCACTTTGTATAGGTTTCCAATAAAAAGAATTTAATCCTCTTACAAAAAAAGAGCTTATTAAAGTCTTACCAATATCAGTGTCTGTTCCACAAATTATAAATTTGAAAATACTATCTTTAGTATTCATAATTTTTTAAAAATTTGAATATCAATTGCCCATGAAAGGTTAACTGTATTATTGTAATTCTTTGGCCAAAACTTTTGAATTGCTTTTAACTCTTTCACTGTTTTGCGTTTACAGTCTGTTGATTGTGCTCCTACATTTATTAGGCTTCTAAAAAGCTTATATACATCTTCAAAATTTTCTAGATAATTAAATTTTTCTGAATAGTGAATTTCATTTAGTTTGAAATCATTTAATAATTCTTTGGAACAGAGGAAACTAAGACCACTATATTCAATATCAATTTTTCTACAAGTATCTTTCCATTCAGGGAAGCAATCTTTTGTGGGATATGAAATAATTAAAAAACCACCAGGCATTAATTTACTAAACCAGTTTTTTATTATTTTTTTTGGGTTATTTAACCAATGTATGCAAAAGTTAGATGTTATTAGAGAACATTTATTGATTTGAGGGGGTAAATCATTATTTAAATCCCATAAAATTTTTTTACTAGATAATTTATTCTCAAGAAGCATTTTTTTACTAAAATCAATTCTGCATACTTTTTGAGAAGAAAATTCTTTTTCTATTTCGTCAGCTAATAATCCCGGTCCTGATCCAAGATCTATCCATTCACCTTTTTTTTGGGGATTTAATTCTTTGATAAAGTGAACAATCTTTGCTGCAAAAAATTTTTGAATATTTGAATATTCTAAATACCGATATGCAGCATCATTAAAATTATTTTTTATTTTCTCATTCCAGTTTTTATTATCCATTTCAATTATTAAATGTATTAAGTAAAATCTCGTATAAATTTAAATTATTCAAGCAATGACCTTGTTGAGCTAATTTAATTAAAATTGGCTTTCTATCAAGTGTTCTATTCAAGAAATCTAAAAAGTTTTTATTTGATTCGTAATCAAGAATTAAATCGTTTTCTGATTTTATAAAAATAATTTTACAATCTTTTTTTAAAAATACTGGAAAATCCCTATTTATGTAAAGTTGTTTTAAATCATTTAAAAGAAGAGTTTTATTTAAACTTTCTAAACTTTTATAGAAGATATTTTTAAAACTATTATTTATATCATTTGGCATAAATGATCTATGTATAAATTCCTTCAACATATCCTTTGTTGTATCTTTTATGATTTTTGTTTCCATTCTTTTTAGAGACCTCAATATAAAGCTTCTCTTACTATTTGCAGGAAGAAAATTATTAAAAGAATTGATAAGAACAATATGAGTAGCTTCTTTTAGAGTTTTTTTTTGCATTAAATGAAATCCATATGAATGGCATAAAGTCATTCTGATTTCTTTTTTAGAGTCGCTTTTAATCCAATTTGCTTGATAATTATTTTTTGAAAAATAGCCTCTTTCATTATCTTGCCAATGCCAATTATTATTTAAAAAATCAACTTTATAATCATCCCAGAAATGTTTATTTAGGCCCCACCCATGTTGAGTAATAATTTGTTTCATTTAAAGTCTTTTAATACTGCAATGAAATTCTTTAGCAGATTAAAATCTAAGTTTCTTCTTATAGTTATTCTGATTCTTGATTGCCCCACTGGAACAGTTGGAGGTCTTATTGCAATTGCTAAAAAACCATTTTTTTCAAGATATTTTTGTAGATAAATTGACTTCTCTTCTTGGCCAACAATAATTGATAAAATTTGAGAATCTCCTTGAACTGGAAAACAAGAATTTCTAATAATTTCATCTTTCCATACCTTCGCAGAAGACAACAAATCATTACCCCATTCTTTATTTTTTAAAATTTTTTTCAAAGCTTCAAATGCCCCAGCAGCTAAAGATGGAGCAATTGCGGTTGTATACCTAAATGCACCACTTGTTTGGATCAGATATTCACCTATTTCTGAATTGGAGGCTATGAAAGCTCCACCGCTTCCAAATGCTTTTCCAAAAGTTCCAGTAATCATAGTTATATCCGAACGGCAATTAAAACTTAAACCCCTACCTTCAGGGCCCAAGATCCCAATTGCATGAGCTTCATCAACTAATAATTGAACACTATTTTTTTTGCAAATTTCTGTGATCTCTCTGAGCGGAGCAATAGATCCCTCCATGCTATAAAGAGATTCAACAACAACCAAAATGGATTTTTTTGTAGAATTAAATTTAATAATTTTATCTTCTAAATCTTTTACATTATTGTGTGAAAATCGAACCAGTTTTGCTTGAGAAGCTTTGACTCCCACTAATAAAGAGTTATGAATCAATTTATCTGCTATTACGATACTATTTCTGTTTGCTAAAGTCTGTATAGCAGCTATATTTGCTTGAAATCCGCTTGGGAAGAGTAATACTTTCTGTTGATCAAGCCACTCGGCAAGTTCTGTCTCTAATAATCTATGTATTGGTCTTGAACCTGTAATAAACCTAGAGCTACCTGAACCAATTCCTTCTAATAGACTTATTTCATAAGCAGCTTTTATTAAATCCTTATCCCTACTTAATCCAAAATAATCATTACTGCATAAGTCTATAAGTTTTTTATTTTGCGCATTTGAACATAGAAGTTCAAATGGTTTTTTACCTAAAGAAAATGTTTTTAGTTTTCGGAATCGATTTTTTGGAATTTTAATTTTTTTCATTTTGGCAAAATAAAATACAGTAGATTTAATTAAAAAGATTTAGATTTACTATTAAAGTTTGCAAGGTATTTTTTGTTTATTAATATCTATATAGATCATATATTAAGAAGTTAACTCATCCTCTCTTCAATCACAATTATTGCTTAATTTAGAGGAATATTTCCCTTTTCCGCTAGATGATTTCCAATTAGAGGCAATACAAGCTATTAATAGCGGAAATTCTGTTGTTTTAACGGCCCCAACAGGTTCGGGTAAAACATTGATAGGTGAATTTGCTATATATAGAGGTTTATCTCATGACAGCAGAGTTTTTTATACAACCCCTTTAAAGGCCCTATCAAACCAAAAGTTTAGAGATTTTGCTAATCAATATGGTGAGAATAAAGTTGGTCTTTTAACTGGTGATATTAGTATAAACAGAGAAGCACCAATCTTAGTCATGACGACTGAGATTTTTAGGAATATGCTTTATGGCGAATTTGATGAATTCGATGATCCCTTGGAAAATTTAGAATCTGTGATTCTTGATGAATGTCATTATATGAATGACCCCCAAAGAGGAACAGTTTGGGAGGAAACCATAATCCATTGCCCTAGTAGAACTCAAATAATAGCTTTATCAGCAACAATAGCTAATGCAGATCAATTACAAAATTGGATAGAAAAAGTTCATGGACCCACAGTACTGATTAATAGTGATAAGAGACCAGTACCACTTGATTTTATTTTTTGTAGTGTTAAGGGCCTCCATCCACTTTTAAATAATAAGGGTAATGGAATTCATCCAAACTGTAAGATTTGGAGAGCTCCTAAAGGGCAGAAAAAGAGAGGAAAAGTAGGAAGGATAATACAACCAAAGTCTCCCTCAATTGGCTTTTTGATCTTGAAACTAGCTGAACGAAATATGTTGCCAGCTATTTATTTTATTTTTAGTAGAAGAGGGTGTGACAAGGCTATTGAGAATATAAAAGATTTAACTTTAGTAAGTTATTCAGAAGCAAATATGATATCCCAAAAATTAGATGTTTATCTTAAAAATAATAAAGAGGCGATTAAAGATAAATCTCAATACGAGGCATTAAAACGCGGAATTGCATCTCATCACGCTGGATTATTGCCTGCATGGAAAGAATTGGTTGAGGAATTATTTCAGCAAGGTTTGATAAAAGTTGTTTTTGCAACTGAAACTCTTGCTGCAGGAATTAATATGCCCGCAAGAACCACTGTAATTTCTTCTTTATCAAAAAGGACAGAAGATGGGCATAGATTATTATTTAGCAGTGAATTTTTGCAAATGTCAGGAAGAGCTGGAAGAAGAGGAAAAGATACCCAAGGATATGTTGTTACATTACAAACAAGATTCGAAGGTGCCAAAGAAGCAAGTGCACTGGCTATTAGCAAACCAAATTCTTTAGAAAGTCAATTTACACCAAGTTATGGAATGGTACTTAATCTTTTACAAAGTTACACTTTAGAGAAGTCTAAGGAATTAATTAAAAGAAGTTTTGGTAGTTTTCTATATTCAGGTGAATCCTCAGGTGAAAATGTAATTCTTGAAAATTTAGATAAGGATTTAATTGAATTAAAAAAAATTACATCTAACGTTTCATGGAAAGATTTTGATGCCTACGAAAAGTTAAAAAATCGTCTTAAAGAAGAGAGAAGGCTTTTGAAAATTTTAGAAAAACAAGCGGCAGAAAAATTATCAGAAGAGATTGCTAACGCACTCCCATATATTAAGGATGGAAGCTTAATTTCAATCAAAGCACCTCAAATTAAAAGAAAAATTGTTCCAGGATTAATTTTAAAAAAAATATATGAATCCCAAAAAATTAAGAGTTTATTGTGTTTGACAATTGATAATTTATTTATTCTTATAAAACCCGCTTACATAGTAAGTATTTTTAATGATTTGGATGCAATTGATGTCTTAGGACTTGAAGCGCCAAAGATGTATTTTTCTGGAGAGGTTGTTAGGGGAGATGATATATCGCAGTGTTTTGCGGATCAAATTTTAGAAGTTTCTAAAGAAAATGATTTACAAACTCCACAATATGATCTGACAACGGAAGTTTTGGCACAACAGCAACAAATTAATTATTTAGAAGAAAAAGTCACAAATCATCCTGCACATAGATTTGGAGACTCCAGGAAATTAAAGAAATATAGAAAAAGAATAGTTGATATTGAACAAGAAATAACAACGAGAATAAAACTTCTTGAGGATAAAGAAAATCATAACTGGAGAACTTTTACAGATTTGATTAAAATTTTGAATCACTTTGGTTGTTTAAATAATTTAGAATTAACAGAAGTTGGACAAACAGTTGGTGCAATAAGAAGTGAAAATGAATTATGGATTGGTCTTGTTCTAGTAAGTGGTTATTTGGATGATTTAGATCCTCCTGACTTAGCTGCAATTATTCAAGCTATATGTGTTGATGTAAGGAGGCCTAATCTTTGGTGTAATTTCAAGCCTTCTTTAAAGGTCATAGATGTTTTTAATGAATTAGATGGTTTAAAAAAATTAGTCGCTTCTCAACAAAATAAGTTTCATATTGAAATTCCAATATATTTAGAAACAGATTTAACTGGAATTGTTTCTGAATGGGCAAGGGGAAAAAAATGGAAAGATTTGGTTTTTAATACTTCATTAGATGAAGGCGATTTAGTAAGGATTATTAGAAGATCAATAGATGTCCTTTCTCAAGTGCAATACTGTATTGGCGTTAGTAATAAATTAAAAAGGAACGCAAAGCTAGCATTAAAAGCAATTAACCGGTTTCCTGTTTCTGAATCTAATGATCTTATAAAAGTTTCTGAAGATATTAATCCTGCAACAAAAAGAATTGACAATAATTCTTAAATTTTTTAATCAAATCATTGAATTAATATTCATTGCTTCCTCAAATTCATCCTCGTTTAAATAACCTAATTTAAGAGTTGCCTCTTTTAAATTTAATGATTCTTTGAAAGCAAGATTTGCAATTTCAGCTGCTTTTTCATAACCAATTTTTGGCACTATTGCTGTAACTAACATTAGTGAATTTTTTAAATTTAATTTCATTTTCTTTTGATTAGGTTCCATCCCATCAACTAATCTAATTCTGAAGTTTTCTATTGCATTTTTAAGTAATTTTAAACTTGTAAGAATATTAAATCCAATAAGAGGCTTATATTCATTCATCTGTAAAGTGCCACTAGAATTTGCCATTGAAACTGCATATTCAAAACCCATTATCTGAGTACAAACCATTGATAAAGCTTCGCATTGAGTTGGATTCACTTTGCCAGGCATAATAGAACTTCCAGGTTCATTTTGAGGGATAATTAATTCATATATTCCTGCTCTTGGTCCAGAAGATAGAATCTTTATGTCATTTGAAATTTTAAATAAAGCACCTGCTAATATTTTTATCTGACTCATTACTTGAGCTAGACGATCATGCGAGGCCATGATTGAAAAATTATTTTTTGATTTATAGAAAATTAGATTAGTATCATCGGAAATTGATTTTATAGACTCTTCACAAAATCCTTGTGGACAATTAATACCTGTACCTAATGCAGTTCCTCCTAGAGGTAAGAAATACAATTCATCCAGACTCATAATAATCGCATTTTCAGCATCTTTAAGTTGCTCTGACCATCCTGATATTTCTTGCCCAAGAGTTATGGGAACTGCATCTTGAAAATGGGTTCTTCCTATCTTTATAAGGTCTTTCCATTCGTTACTTTTTTTGTCAAGGATCTTTGTAAGTTCTCTTATCGTTGGAACTAAATTTTTGATTATTTCATTAACAACAGATATTTGAATTGCAGCAGGAAAAGTATCATTAGTTGACTGAGATTTATTTACATCATCATTCGGATGAATTGGATAATGACTACCAAGCTCTGAATTTGTTTTTAATGCTGCAATATTTGAAATAACCTCATTCACATTCATATTTGTTTGCGTGCCACTTCCTGTTTGCCAAACCTTTAAGGGGAACTGTGAATCATGAAGCCCACCAAGTATTTCTGTACATGCCTCTATAATCAAATCTTTTTTGCTTTTATCTATTAATCCCAAATTGAAATTCGCGATTGAAGCAGCTTTTTTTATGAGGGTGAGTGAATAAATTAACTCAATTGGAATTAATTCTTCTCCAATAGAAAAATTTATTATTGATCTTTGTGTTTGAGCGCCCCATAAAGCTTCCATGGGAACCTCTATTGTTCCCATACTATCTTTTTCAATCCTAAAGTTTTTTGTCATTATTCTTCTGAAAACACTGGTTAAACTTAGATAAGGTTTTCAGTAATCTAGATACCGAGCTTCTCCCATATTACACTTAAATTATTGAGATGAATTGAAGGATTAAAACATTCTTCTAAATCACGTTGATCAATAAAATCCATAATTTCATTATCTCTCTCTATATTTTCTTTGAAATTCCCATTTTCAGTATTCCAGGCCTGATGCGCATTTTTTTGTACTAGGCTATAAGCCTTTTCTCTAGACATGCCCTTCTCTACAAGTAAAAGTAAAACTTTCTGACTAAAAATTACGCCGCCATAAATATTTAAATTTTTGAGCATATTTTTTGGGTAAACTTCCAAATTGCTAACTATATCTTTCATTTCTCTAATCATAAAATGCAAACAGATTGATACGTCAGGTAACATAATACGCTCATTTGAACTATGGCTTATATCTCTTTCATGCCAAAGTGGGACATTTTCGAGAGCTGTTAAGACGTAACTCCTCAAAATTCTCGCTAAACCGCTTACTCTTTCACTCCGAATAGGATTTCTTTTATGAGGCATTGCTGAACTTCCTTTCTGCCCTTTTGTAAATCCTTCCTCAACTTCTAAAACATCAGTTCTCTGTAAATTTCTTATTTCAGTCGCGAATCTATCTAGCGAAGCACCAACAAGTGCAATTGTTTGAACATATTCTGCATGTCTGTCTCTTGATATGACCTGTGTACTTGCTGTATCTGGTCTTAAGCCGAGTAAATCACAAGTTATTTGTTCTACTTCAGGGTTTGTATTAGCGTAAGTTCCCATTGCACCACTTATTTGTCCTATTGCTACGGATTCTTTAAGTGTTAATAATCTTTTTTTGTTTCTTATTATTTCTGCTAACCATCCGGCAAGTTTAAAACCAAAGGAAATTGGTTCCCCATGAATAGCATGTGATCTGCCAATCATTAGTGTATTTTTATGCTTTCTTGCTAATAATCTGACTTCATTTTCTAGTTTCTCAATTTCTTTTAGTAATAATTCACTAGAATCCTTTAACTGAAGAGATAATCCGGTATCAAGTACATCACTACTTGTCATTCCAACATGTATATATCTACCAGAGTCTCCTACAAATTCGTTGACGCTTGTAAGAAATGCTATTACATCATGTTTAACTTCTTTCTCAATTTCTTTAATTCTGGATTCATCAAACTTTGCATTTGAACGAATATCTTTCATGGCATTCTCAGGAATTTTTCCGAGAGAACAATTTGCTTCACATGCAGCTATTTCAACCTTAAGCCAACTCTGGAATTTTGCACTTTCAGTCCAGATTTGCCCCATTTCGGGAAATGTGTAACGCTCGATCACAATTTTAAATAATCACCATCTTAAACTTTATAACCAAAATCGAATAATTGCCCTATACCTTAAAGATGTACTTGCCATTGCACATATTTGTCTGTTTATTATTTTTATGTAACAGATTTTTTAACTGTTAAAGAAAGTTTAAATATTAAAATATTTTCACAAATTGCCTTCGTTAATAATGGGTAATTCTTTAGTTCTTATTTAAAATTAGAAGGTATTAAAGAATTTGGATCTTAATCTTGTAGAAGTTCATTATTCAGTCTTTTTTTATGGATGAATAGATGATTGAAAAAAGTAGATTAGACCTTTATCTTCTCAACAAAGGTTTATGTGAAACTCGCCAAAAAGCCCAAGGTTTAATTCTTGCAGGCAAGGTAAGAGATATTAATGGCAAAGTATTGGATAAACCTGGACAGCAAGTATTAATTGGTTCTGAATTTTTTATCGATTCCGAACCTATGTTTGTGTCAAGGGGTGGCGAAAAATTATTAGAGGCATTTAAAAGACTTGAAATTAATGTAAAAGATAAAATATGTATTGATGCAGGAATCTCAACTGGGGGATTTACTGATTGCTTATTGCAACAAGGAGCAAAGTTAGTTTATGGGATAGATGTTGGTTATGGACAGACTGCATGGAAGATTAGAAAAAATCCAAAAGTTATACTTTTTGAACGAACAAATATTCGAAATTTAAAACCTAATGATCTTTTATCTAGAAGTGTTGAATTGCCAAATTTTGTAGTTGCTGATTTGTCTTTTATTTCATTAAAGTTAGTTTTTAATTCTATTAGTAATTTATTAGTAGGAGATTCTATAGAGGGAATATTTTTAATTAAACCCCAGTTTGAGGTGGGTAAAGATAAAGTCAGCAAAGGTGGAGTTGTTCGCAATCCTAAATTCCACACTGAGGCTATAGAGTCTGTTATTAATGCTGCTAAGAATTTTCAATGGAATATAAAGAGTTTGATAGCTTCTCCTTTAGTAGGTCCGGCTGGAAATCATGAATATCTAGCTTGGATGTGCTTAAGAAGTGAATCAAATCCAAGAATTAATAGTGAATATATACAAAATTTAGTAAATGAAACTCTTTGAATTAGAGAGCTTCTTCATCTTTGTCGCCAGTTCTAATTCTCACAACAGAATCAATTGATGTGATGAATATTTTCCCGTCGCCGATCTCCCCAGTTTTTGCTGCTTCAGCAATTGCATCTATGACTGAATTAACTTTTTCATCCTCTACTACAACTTCTACTTTGAGTTTTTGAAGGAATTCAACAGTAAATTCTGAACCTCTATATCTTTCAACTTGTCCTTTTTGTCTTCCAAAACCTCTGACTTCACTCACAGTCATTCCAACAATACCAGAGTTTACTAATGCAATTTTTACATCCTCTAGTTTAAATGGGCGTATGATTGCCTCAATTTTCTTCATGATTAGACTTTGAATATTATTATTTTAATTGTTTTTTGGGAAAACATCCATCATTGAAATATCAGAAAAACATTTAATATCAAGGCCTGCATTCATGGCATCTTCAATTAATAATTTGGAGTTTTCCTCAGAAATAATTACTGTACTATTTGATAATGCTTCCCACTTATCATTCTCAAAGTGTGTTTGAAGCCATAACATTCCAACTGCACTCTTTGGTTGAAGGGATGTATTTAAGTTGTTATCGATAGTTATCAAACAAATGTCCATTAATTTTTGTCTTTGAACTAAACACATATAACCCCTTTGAATGGCATTATGATTGTTGCTATTGATACAAAAATAAGATTTCACAGGTTTTGACTTAGTCAATTGTAATACTTAAGCTTTTTGAGAATTTTGCGAATTTTGATCTTTTTATATAGGTTTAGTAAATAAGTTCCACTAAAAATGAGTACAGCTAAATTAGATGATTCGACACAGAGACCACTATATGGTGAAAGAATTATTGAAGAATCAAAAATAATTTGTTTTGAGAATCCTAATAAAAAAAGAATTTATGAAATTTCTATCCAGTTACCTGAATTTACATGTAAGTGCCCCTTTTCTGGTTATCCGGATTTTGCAAAGCTAAATATTGTTTATCAACCAAATTTGAGAGTCTATGAGTTGAAGTCTCTAAAGCTTTATATTAATAATTTTAGAGATATGAAAATATCACATGAGGAAGTTGTTAATAGAATTATGGATGATTTAGTGAATGCAGGCTCACCTCACTGGATACATTTAAATGCTGCATTTAACCCCAGAGGAAATGTTTCTATGCAATTAGATATTTTTAGTGGACAGAAAAAAAATTAAAAATTTTTTATTTCTTCTGATAATTTAAAAAATTCTTTTTTAAAACCAACAAGATTTTTATTGCTTAGACCTCCAATGGATAACTTTTGTGATTCCTTATTTACGAGAATCCATAATTGGTTAGTAGGTATAAGACTTATTATTGTTCCAAAAATTATTAAGATAAAAGAAAAGTAAATAAATGGTATAGACGGATCATTTTTAATTATTAATCCACTGCTGGAGATTATTTTTTTCAGAGCTACTTTTGAAGAGTTGACTTCCAAGGGATCTTCATTGATATATAGATTATTTCCGGAAAAATTTTCTATATTTGAAATTTTAAGTGGACCATTCTCATTATCTATTGTTAGAAGGAAATTTTTTTTATTCTCTGAACCTAATTCAACTAAAACTCCCCAAACTTGATTTCCGATTTCAGGAATCTCCTTTAATTGTAATTGATAAAGGATATTATCTATTTCTAAAACAACATTAGATATTGACCAATCAGCTTGATAAATAGTTAATCCTTGAAACCTTATTGGGTGATTAACTTTGGCAGTTTTTATTTCATTTAATTTTAAGTCCTCAGAAGAAAAATCTAACTTTGAAATAAACTGTTTTGGTATACCATCACTTTCTCTTTCGATAGAAAAATCAACTAATTTTACATTGGCTTTTGAGTTAGTGCTCTCATTAATAAGATCCAAGCTTTCCCCAGGCAACAAATATTGTTGTTTTGATTGACTTGTAAAACTTCCATATGCTGAACCTATAAGTAATGTTATTAATCCAATATGTACAACTAAAGGACCGATTTTTCCAATTAACCCCCTTCTTGCAGAAATATGACTTTTAAATTTGTATGTTTGCCATCCTTGTTTTTTAAGTAATAAATCAGCTTTTGATATGTAGTCTGTATCTTCATTGATTTGGTGACTAAAAGTTAATTGCAGTTTGCTAAATTTTTTGTCATTCTTATATTCAATCCATTTTAATGAAGCTTTTAAGGAAGGGATTTGCCTCCTGAAACTACAAGCTGCTAGAGAAATGCAAAGAAGAATTAATGCAAATAAAAACCAAAAGCTTGTATATATATGGTCCAATTGGAGTTGTAAGACTTTTTCGCCATTTAAAAATCCTAAAATAGGAGCATCATCGAAAATATCAATGTAGAATTTTTTATTACTACCTTGAGGTATGAAAGTTCCTAGGCCACTTGAAATGGCTATGAAGATTATGAGTGATATAGCGAATCTTAAACTTGATATTTTTATAATTAAATTCTTAAAAATTATCATTTAAATCCAATTTGAAAATAAATTTAATAATCCTAGGGAAACTAAAAATATCCCACTTAATGTGGGAATAATTTGACTAAATTTTCTGAGCTCTAAAAATTTTTTTAAGTTTTCTGCTGTAGCTCCAGCAATGATTAAAGGAGTTACCTGGCCTACGCCAAAGAAAAATAAAAAAATAATTGAGATTGTAGGATTTTTAGCTTGCGATACCCAAGCTAGAAGAGTTGCTAAAACTGGAGTAATGCAAGGTGAAGAGGCTAGTCCAAAGGTAGTTCCTATAGCAAAAGGTGCTAAAAAGGATGGTATTTTATCTTCAATTATTTTTAAATCAGGTCCATTCGGGAACTGAAACTTTAGAATTCCTAGTAAATTTAAACCCATAATTATTGCTATCAAGGCAACTACCGAGGTGTAATAAGATGGTATTTGCCCGTAGATTTTCCCTAAGAATCCACTAGCAGCACCCAATACAACGAGTGAAAAAACAATCCCTCCTGAAAAACTAATGAGTTTAAATTTATTTTTCTCTGTTCCTCCTATATAAGCAATTGTGACTGGTAGTAATGATATCGAGCAGGGCCCCAGACTTGTTAAAAGTCCTGCGCTGAAAACCAAAAAAATAGTAAATGGGCTTGGATTATTAAGACCATTTTGCATAAGCAGATTACCCTTTTGAGATAATTCTGAAATAACTAAATTAAATGATTCGATAGCCTGACTTAAATCTTTTAAATTCTAACTAATTAAGAGTCTTTCGTGTATTAATAATACCAATGAACCCTGTCGATTCTAATGAACATCTCAGTAACATTCCTGCAATAAAAAAAGATGCTACTAATGAATTTCCACCATAACTGATAAAAGGTAGTGGTAAGCCTGTAGTAGGCATAGAACCTGTTGCTACAGCAATATGCATTATTGATTGACCTATTAATAGTACGCCACATCCGATAGCAACCAACTTTGTATAGTTATTTCTGCACTTAAGAGCAATTCTGAGGCTTATATAAGAGAAAATTGCTAAAAATCCTAAGAATAGAAAACATCCTAACAAACCAAATTCTTCTGCAAAGATGGCAAAAATAAAATCTGTGTACATAAATGGTAGGTACTGTAATTTTTGTATAGAAAGTCCAAAACCTTGACCGAATAGACCTCCTGAACCTATAGCTAATAAACTCTGAACCAATTGAAATCCACTTTCCTGTTGATCTTTCCAAGGATTAATAAATGAAGTAACCCTAAGTTTTTGATATTCGTTAATAAGGATACTAAAACAACCCGTAATGAATCCTAATGAGGCAAATGAGCAAAGAGAGGTAAGTTTTACTCCTCCGCATAAACCCATTACCCAAAAAAGAATTCCAGTTAATGATGCAGTACTTAAATTAGGCTGTTTTAGTATTAATAAAATTAATAAACCAAAGGAGATGATTGAAATTAATTTTTTATCATTCTTTATCAGATTCCAATGAGCGAAAAGGTTAGAAGCTTCTAGAATTAAAAAAGGTTTAATTAATTCAGATGGTTGCAGACGTAAATTGCCTAGCACTAGCCATCTTGAAGATCCATTTACTGTAATTCCAGTAATATTGGTTAGGAAAATTAAAAAGAATAAAATATAAAAAATAATCCTTGAAAACTTTAAAAGATTTCTAATGTTTGTATTAAGAACGAAATAAAATAGACAAATACCTGGAATTGTCCAAATAATTTGTTTTTTTAAAAAGTAAGCCCAATTTCCCATTTCCCTACTAGCTACCCACCAACTTGATGATCCTAGAATGAGTATGCCTAATATTGACCAAATTCCAACGAGGATAAGGAGGATCTTAGCCTCATAAGGCCATATCGTCCATGGTAAGGGAAATATTGATTCTATTAAATTGCTTTTATTATTTTTGTAATTAGAACTAAGGGTTGTTTTTCTTTTAGAAATCCTTTTATATTTTATTTTTTCTTGACTAATCTCCAATTGTTTAGCTGTATTTGTCCTATTGAGACGTTTAATTGAGTCTTTGCCAAGTCTTTTATCAACGTTTTGAAGTGTAAATCAATTGAAAAGATGACTATTCTAAATAATTTTTCTTAAACAATAAAGTAAAAAACAGGTTATAGATTTAGCTCAAATCTTAAGAATTAACTTTTTATAGAGAAAAACTAGCTAAAAGACCCCTCTCCGTGATAGATTCCGTGAGTTTATATACTTACTTCAAACCATTTCAGAGGGGGTTTCTAAACTATGTTCACATCAGTGGACTCAAATAGAAAAAAACTGGAGCATCCTTCTAAGGAGAATGTTCAAATGCCTCAATCCCTTGATAATTCGATCATCAAAGAAAGCAAATCTGGCATTGCCAATCAAATAGAAAATTTCCTTTCTCAAAATGATGAATACACAAAATTGCAATTAACAATTTTTGGAATTACTTTTGTTGTCTCTATTTTGGTGGGTTCAATAACTGGAATTTTTCTTGGATTTACTTTTGGTTTTAGTATTTTTATAGGTTCAATTGCCGGTATTTTTTACTTACGTTTGCTTGCTAAAAGTGTAGGAAAACTTGGTAAAGAATCATCAGGTGTTTCAAAATTGCAACTATTAGTTCCAGTTTGCCTCTTTATCTTTGCGAGCAAGCTAGGATCTTTGGATATTTTTCCTGCAATGATAGGTTTTTTTATTTATAAACCTTCACTCATTTTTTATTTTTCACGTTCTTAAGTAAATTTTTTTTCAAATCAAATGTTCTTTAATTCCTTGCTAACAAATTTTGCAGCATTAGAAGTTGGTCAACATCTTTATTGGCAAATTGGAAATATCAGACTTCATGGGCAGGTATTTTTGACATCTTGGATTTTATTAGGAGCGTTATTAGTTTTTATTTCTTTAGGAACTAAAAAAATGGAAAATGATCCTAAAGGCCTTCAAAACCTGCTTGAGTTTCTCTGGGATTACATAAGAGATCTTGCTAGGACGCAAATAGGTGAAAAAGTTTATAGAGATTGGATGCCATTTATAGGAACCTTATTTTTATTCGTCTTTGTTAGTAATTGGGGAGGAGCTTTAATTCCTTGGAGATTGATTAAGTTACCAAGTGGAGAGTTGGGAGCACCTACTGCAGATATCAATACAACAATAGCCTTGGCTCTATTGGTTTCACTTTCTTATTTCTATGCCGGTTTAAGCAATAAAGGTTGGAGATACTTTGAATACTATGTGCACCCGACTCCTATTATGCTTCCTTTTAAAATTCTAGAGGACTTTACTAAACCTTTATCACTTTCTTTCAGGTTATTTGGAAATATTTTGGCTGATGAACTTGTAGTTGGTGTTTTAGTCTTTTTAGTTCCGCTAATTCTACCTATACCTGTTATGTTTCTAGGTTTGTTTACTAGTGCAATTCAAGCATTGATATTTGCAACTCTAGCTGCCTACTACATTGGAGAAGCTGTTGAAGAACATCATTAGCTATCATCTAATAGATTTAGATGCTTTTACAAAGGATCTGTAATCTGGCAAAATATCTAATCGCGTAGGTCTGAAAATTATCAGACCCATTCTTAAATTTAAAGGATGTCCAAGCGTGTATGACAAAAAAGATTTATCACAAGTATTAAGCTCTTTATTTCAAAATTATGGATTCGATTACTTCCGCTGCATCAGTTGTAGCTGCTGGTTTGGCAGTTGGCCTTGGTGCTATTGGCCCAGGTCTTGGACAAGGTAACGCAGCTCAAGGTGCTGTTGAGGGTATAGCCCGTCAACCAGAAGCTGAAGGTAAAATAAGAGGAACTCTTCTTTTATCATTCGCTTTCATGGAGTCATTAACAATTTACGGATTAGTTGTGGCTTTGGTACTACTTTTTGCGAATCCTTTTTCCTAAAAGTTAATATTGCTTCTATTCCTTATTAGCAATTTTTTAAATTTAATTTTTTAACTTCAACTGAATCATATGTTAGCCTTTAATTTTTTTGCTGCTACAGAAGGTGGATTATTTGATATAAATGCCACTTTGCCACTAATGGCGATACAAGTAGTTGCTCTTACTTACATATTAAACTCTCTCTTTTTTAAGCCTGTTGGCAATGTTGTTGAAAAAAGAGAAAAGTTTGTAAGTAATAATATTATTGAGGCCAAAAATAAACTTTCAGAGGTTAAAAAATTAGAAGCTGACTTACTTACTCAGCTTCAAAGTGCTCGTTCGGAAGCTCAAAGAATTGTGAGCGAAGCTGAAAATGAGTCTGACAAGCTTTATAAAGAAGCACTAGAACTCGCTAACAATGAAGCAAATGCTTCAAAAGAGAAAGCAAGGCTAGAAATTGAAAGTCAGACATCTGCTGCTCGTGATCAACTTTCTAAACAGGCTGAAGGTTTAAGCGAACTTATTGTTAATAGATTGATTCTAGAAAAATGAATTTAACTCTTTTAGCTACAGAAGGTTTTGGATTGAATTTCAATTTATTTGAAACTAATATCCTTAATTGGGCTGTAGTGGTTTTCGGTCTTTATAAATTTTTGCCTGGTTTTCTGGGTAAAATGCTTCAAAAAAGGAGAGAAGGAATCCTTCTTGAATTAAAAGATGCTGAAGATCGACTCCTTAATGCTACTAAAGCCCTAGAAAAGGCAAAGAAAGACTTATCTTCAGCAGAAGATAAAGCTTCTCAAATAAAAGCAAATTCTCTCAAAAGATCTGAATCAATCAGAATGGAAAGTGAGAAAAAAGCAATCGAAGAGATGGCACGAATTAAGCAAAGTGCAATCTCTGATGAAAGCTCTGAAGCATCTAGAGCAGTTTCTCAACTTCGAAAGGAAGCTGTTGAACTAGCAATTAAGAAAGCTTTAGATTCTCTCCCAAATCGACTTGATAAAGCAACACAAGAAAATTTGGTAACTCAATCAATTAACAATATTGAGGTGAACTAATGCCACTTTTAAATTCAGTTACTACACCATATGCAGAGGCATTACTTCAAGTTGTAAATGAAAATTCGCAAACTGAAGAGATGGTTTCAGAGGTTAAACAACTTCTGGAATTATTAAATGATTCCCCTGAATTGGAGAAGGCACTGTCCTCGCCAATTTTAGAAACAGAAGCTAAGAAGAAAATCATTATTGAAATTTTTTCAAATAAGGTTAATTCTTCATTACTGAATTTCTTGAAATTATTGGCTGATAGACAAAGAATTGGAATTCTTACATCTATTCTTAATAGATTTTTAGAAATTTACCGAGAGAATAGTAATATTGCTCTAGCAACTGTTACTTCTGCAGTCGAGCTTACTGATGAACAGAAAGGTTTAATTACCCAAAAGATCGTCAATATCGCTGGAACTGAAAAATTAGAACTTGTAACTAAAATCGACCCATCTCTTATTGGTGGCTTCGTCGCAAGTGTAGGATCTAAAGTAATTGATGCTTCTCTTGCTTCACAAATTAGAAAACTTGGTTTGTCACTTTCCAAGTAACTTTTAAATCAACCTTAAATTCTTAAATCCATGGTATCTATACGCCCTGATGAAATCAGTTCAATCTTAAAACAACAAATAACTGATTATGACCAATCCGTAAGTGTTAGCAATGTAGGAACTGTTCTGCAAATCGGTGATGGCATTGCAAGAATATATGGCTTAGATCAGGTCATGGCTGGAGAGTTATTGGAATTTGAGGATGGTACCGAAGGTATAGCTTTAAATCTTGAAGATGATAATGTTGGAGCCGTTTTAATGGGCGAGGCACTTGGTGTCCAAGAAGGAAGTAACGTTAAGTCCACAGGTAAGATTGCATCTGTTCCCGTTGGAGAAGCTATGCAGGGGAGAGTTGTTAATCCTCTAGGACAACCAATAGATGGTAAAGGGGAAATCCCGACTAGTGATACTAGATTGATTGAAGAAATGGCCCCAGGAATAATCAAAAGAAGATCAGTACATGAACCGATGCAAACAGGTATCACATCTATTGATGCAATGATTCCTGTGGGAAGAGGTCAAAGAGAATTAATTATTGGCGATAGACAAACTGGAAAATCTGCGATTGCTATTGACACAATAATCAACCAAAAAGGCCAAGATGTAGTTTGTGTTTATGTAGCTATTGGTCAGAAGTCAGCATCTGTAGCAAATGTAGTTGAGGTTTTAAGAGAAAAAGGAGCTCTTGATTACACCATTGTTGTTAGTGCAGGAGCCTCTGAAGCCGCAGCTCTACAATACTTGGCACCCTATACTGGTGCTGCAATTGCTGAGCACTTTATGTACCAAGGCAAAGCAACATTAGTTATTTATGATGATTTAACAAAACAAGCTCAGGCTTATAGACAAATGTCTCTCCTTTTGAGAAGACCACCAGGTAGGGAAGCTTATCCTGGAGATGTTTTTTATTGTCATAGCAGATTACTTGAAAGGGCAGCAAAATTATCTGATGATATGGGCGGCGGTTCAATGACAGCTTTACCAATTATTGAAACTCAGGCAGGTGACGTTTCTGCTTATATTCCTACTAATGTTATTTCAATTACTGATGGACAAATATTCTTGAGTGCAGATTTATTCAACTCAGGATTAAGACCAGCTATTAATGTAGGTATCTCAGTCAGTAGAGTTGGAGGAGCTGCTCAAACAAAGGCAATTAAGAAAATTGCTGGAACGCTTAAATTAGAATTAGCTCAATTTGATGAATTAGCAGCATTCTCTCAATTCGCTTCTGATCTTGATGAGGCTACTCAACAACAACTAGAAAGAGGGAAAAGATTAAGAGAGTTACTAAAACAAGCACAGTTCTCACCATTAAATCTTGCTGAACAAGTTGCTGTTGTGTATGCAGGCGTTAAGGGTCTTATTGATGAAGTTCCAGTGGAAGATGTAACTAAATTTGCTGCTGAACTAAGAGAATTTCTTAAGTTAAACAAAGCAGAATTTATTGAAGAGATTCTTAAAGAGAAGAAATTGAATGATGGCTTAGAAGCAACACTCAAAGAGGTGATTAATGAAGTTAAATCTTCAATGCTTTCCACAGTTTAAATTTATTTAAGGAAATATCATGGCAAATCTTAAAGAAATTAGAGATCGAATAGTTTCTGTTAAAAATACACGAAAAATAACAGAAGCTATGAGATTAGTAGCAGCTGCAAAAGTTAGGAGGGCACAAGATCAAGTTCTTAAGAGTAGGCCTTTTGCAGATAAACTTGCTCGGGTTTTAGAAAATATTCAATCTAGAGTTCAGTTTGAAGCTGTAGATTCTCCTCTTCTCTCAAAAAGAGATGTAAAAACAATTTCTTTGGTATGCATAACTGCAGATAGAGGATTATGTGGAGGATACAATACCAACATAATTAAAAAGGTGGAAATTAGGTATGCAGAGCTGATTAAACAAGGTTATGAACCAAATTTGATCTTAGTTGGTAAAAAAGCAATAGGTTATTTCCAAAATAGGAAAGATAGATATACAATTAAAAGCACATTTAAAGAGCTGGAACAGGTACCAACTGCAACAGATTCTGAGGGGATAACTAGTGAAGTCTTAGCTGAATTTCTTTCAGAAAATTCTGATAGGGTAGAAATTATTTATACGAAATTCATCACTCTAGTTAGTTGCGCTCCTGTTGTTCAAACACTATTGCCACTTGACCCTCAAGGAATTGCAGAGGAAAACGATGAGATTTTTAGGTTGACTACAAAAGATAGTAAGCTACTTGTTGAAAAATCAAATATTGAAAAAAGTGATTCAGAGAATTTGCCATCAGATATTGTTTTTGAACAAAGTCCTGATCAACTATTAGATTCGTTATTACCATTATATTTACAGAATCAGGTACTAAGAGCTCTTCAAGAGTCGGCAGCTTCAGAACTCGCTTGCAGGATGACTGCGATGAATAATGCGAGTGATAATGCTAAAGAATTAGCAAGTACTTTGAATTTAACCTATAACAAAGCTAGACAAGCAGCTATTACTCAAGAAATATTAGAAGTTGTAGGAGGTTCAGCAGTTTAACAATAAGATTTAGGATATGCCTGAATACAATATCAAAGTTCAATTTGAGCAAAAGACTTTTAGTTTTTTATGTTCTGAAGATCAAGATATTATTTCAGCGGCAAAAATGAATGGAATAGATTTACCAAGTAGTTGTTGTTCAGGAGTTTGTACAGATTGTGCATCCATGATATTGGAAGGATCTGTAGATCAAGAAGATGCTATGGGATTAAATGATGATTTGAGGGAAAAGGGCTTTGCACTTTTATGTGTGGCATACCCCAAGTCAGATTTGAATATTGTTATTGGTAAAGAAGTCGAAGATGATTTATATAATGATCAATTTGGTAAATATCAAAAATGAAATTAAGTTCAGTTGATTATTATTTAGATTGGCCAGTTTCAATAAAATCAAAAAATTTAAGGGAATTTATCATTGCAAATTTAGAAAAAAAAGGTGATTTAATCCGATGGTCAATTGTTGATATTCAAAATTCTATTGACTCTTTTGGAACAAAAAAACTTAAAATTAAAGCTGTCTTAGCTAATAAAAAAATATAAATTGAAATATTTTTAATAATGGAAAATTCACCAACAATATTCATTGTTCCAACTGGTATTGGTTGTGAAGTAGGAGGTTTCGCTGGGGATGCACTTCCTACCGCTAAACTATTAGCATCGGCAAGTGGATGTTTAATTACGCATCCAAATGTTATGAATGGCGGTACTCTTTCTGAAAAAGATAAAAATATTTTTTATGTTGAGGGTTATAGTTTAGACCGACTTGCTAGAGGAGAAATAGCTTTAAAAAGTGTAAAGCAACAGAAAATTGGGATAATTTTTGATTCAGCCATTGAAAAAGAAATATTAGTGAGACATTTACAAGTTGCTGATGCATGTGTTTCTACTTTAGGGATTAATGTTCATTCTTATGTGATTACAAAAAAGCCATTAAACATAATTATTGATTCTGATTCTTCGCAAATCAGTGGCGGCATAATTGAAAATCCTGATACTCTAATTGATGCTGGAAAATGTTTAATAGAAAAAGGAGTTACGGCAATAGCAATTGTGGCAAAATTTCCAGATGATTCAGATTCTTTAGAAACAAATTTCTATCGAGAGGGGAAAGGGATTGATCCTATTTCTGGAGTCGAAGCAGTCATAAGTCATTTAATTAGCAAATATTTAAAAGTTCCCTGTGCTCACGCACCTGCTTTAAATCCAATTGAATTGAATGAAAATTTAGATCCTCGTGCAGCTGCAGAAGAAATAGGATTTACCTTTTTACCCTCAGTACTGATTGGGTTAAGCAATGCACCTGATATTGTTGAATTGCCCGCTAAAAATGAATTAATCTCACTACACCCTGATCAGATTGAATCTATTGTTGTTCCTAATGGGGCACTCGGTGGAGAAGCAGTACTAGCAGGGATTGAAAAAGGTTTAAATATTATCTCTGTAAAAAATCAAAATACATTAAAAGTGACAAATGAGTTTTATGATTATCCCAATCTTTTTGAAGTGGATAATTATTTAGAAGCTGCAGGCATAATTCTTGCTATCAAAAAAGGCATCAACCTTGATTCAGTTAAACGGCCTTTAAAAAAAATTCAACAGTGTTCTTATAGCGATTAATAAGATATTGCTATGGGAACTCTCCAGTCACTTCCTAATGATTGACTGCTTAGTTTTAGGATTGGAGGAGCCTGCTTTCGTTTAAATTCCGCTTTTTTTATTAGTGAGATAATTTTTAAAATTAAATCTTTTTTATAACCATCCTTTTCTAGTTGTAGTAAATCTTTTTTCTCTTCAATAATTCCTTTAAGAATATTATCTAAAATGGAATAAGGTGGGAGAGAGTCAGTATCTAATTGATCAGGACCTAATTCGGCACTTGGAGCTTTCGTACGTATATTTTCTCCAATTAAATCTGCACTTGTATCTAACATATATGATTTTCTATGATTAATTGAATCTTCGCTATCAAGCCAATTGCATAATTTAAAAACATTAGTTTTATATAAATCCCCAATTACCGATAATCCCCCATTCATATCACCATAAAGTGTGCAATATCCTACAGCTAGCTCTGATTTATTTCCTGTTGAAAGTAATAAATGATTTTCTTGATTTGCTAAAGCCATAAGAAGCGTTCCTCTGATTCTTGATTGAATATTTTGATTTGTTATTTCAGCCATCTCGAAAGATATGGTATTTATAAAAGATTCTTCAAAAGAACTCATCAAATTTTCAATTGGGATGCTGTTGAAATTAATTTTTAATCTTCTTGCTAAATCTTTCGCATCACTTTTTGAATGAGATGAGCTCCACTTAGAGGGCATTGAGACGCAATAAATATTATTACTGCCAAGAGCAGCTGACGCAATTGCTGAAACTAGTGCTGAATCAATACCACCACTTAGTCCAATTAAAGCTGTTTTAAAACCGCATTTTTGAGCATAATCCTTAACACCAAGGACTAATGCATCAAAAATTGATGACATCTCAGACTTTTCAAATTTATTTTTTTGAGGTTTTGTTTGCTCAATGTCCCAACTGGAGAGATCTTCTGAAAAAGATTTTAATTGTTTAATTTTAGATCCATTCTTATCAAGAATAAAACTATTTCCATCAAAAATTAAATTATCATTTGCTCCAATCTGGTTTACATATATCAGCGGTACTTGAAGATATTTAGCAGCAAAACTGGAAACTTTGGATCTTAGCTCTAACTTTTTAAAGGTATATGGGGAGGCCGATAAGTTCACTAAAATATCAACTTTTTTTTTCTTTAAATCAAATATAGGATTCTTTTTATGAATTCCTCTACCTTCTATATTTTTGTTGACCCATAAATCCTCACATATAGTAAAGCCAAGTCGCCAAGTTTTATTATTAATTTCTTTTGTTAATACTGAAACTTTTTCTTCTGATCTAAAGTATCTTTTCTCATCAAATACTTCATAGGTGGGAAGAATAATTTTACGAGCAATTATTTTCCACTCACCGCGCTCAAGCAATGCAATAGAATTATAAAGATTTGGGAAAAAAGAATCATTTATTATCTCAGCTATCCCTACTGTGATACTCAAGTTTCCATATTTTTTATTAATATCTAAGGCTAATTGGTCAAGAATTTGATATTGATTTTTGATCAAATTTTTTTTAAGAAGTAGGTCTTTTGCTGGATATCCCCATAGTGATAATTCTGGAGTAAGAACCAAATCAGCAGAAGTTGAGCTAGCTTTCGAAGCAGTACAAAGTATTTTTTTTGCATTACCCTCTAAATCACCAACAACTGGATTAATTTGAGCAAGTAAAAACTTCATTCAACTAATTTAGTGGATTCATATAAATTATTCTTTTTAACAATATCTATTAATGAAGTTGGTAAATTAGAATAATTAAAATTTGACCTGAGCTTAGAACTTGAAATGTTTGGGATTTTTATGGTTGAAATCTTAAATTTCACTTTATAAGTTTTTAACATTTTAAGAGTATTTGATTCAACAGGATATCCCTCTCTTAAAATTACTAAAAAACTAACCTCATCAGTAATCTTATCAAAATTTTTCCAGTAGAAAATATCTTTAATTAAATCGCTCCCAATAACGAAATCTAAATTATTTAATTCATAAATTCTTTTACATTTTTTAATTGACTCTACTGCCCATTGGCTACTAACACTTTGATTAAATAAAATTTTAGGATTATCTAAATCTTCAATAAGAGTTTTTAATAAATAGCTACGAATTGAGATATCCTCTTTGTGATTTTTGTTGGGGTTGTTACTAACATAACCAATTGTAAAAGCATATATTTTGGATAATTCTTCAAGTATTTTTTTATGTCCAATGGTAGGTGGATCTGCACTGGTACCAAATAATGCTATGCTTTTTCCCATTTAAGTTTTAAGGCAGAATGCTAACAACATTATTATTTAAATTTCTATTTGAAAAATAAATATTTATGTGGTTAAAAATATCTGGGTCATTAAAAGTCATATTTTGGATCATAATAGAGGGTTCTATAAAAGAAGCTTTGCTTCTTATAAATATCTCTTTTGCGGCTAATTTCCCTAGGATTTTTGTAGAATGCACAGCGATCGCTGCTTGAATAATTGCTATGGGTCCATAGGGTAATAATGAGAGCCCATTAGTGAAAGGTGCTGATAATAAAATTACTTTCTTAATAAGGTTGAAAGAGGTATTGACGCCGACTTGAGTGACTCCCAAGTATAAATTATTAATGGATATATTTTTAAATATTTTTCTTGTAGATTCACTTTTCAACTTTAAGCCGTAAATCTTACTTAATTCGCTAATCAATGCAGTATCTAGTGCGAAACTACCAGCAACATCAAATAAAATAAAAGGATTAAGAGCTACTGCGGATGCCTTTATAGTCGAAAATTTACCAATAGTTGATTGAGCTAATTTCTGCCTTCTTTTCAATCTTTGCTCTTTTATCTGCAAAAACAATTTGTCAGCTAGTTGAAGTGAATTAAGTGTTAAAAATATCTCACCATATTGATTTATTATTTTTGTTAGATAATTTTTAAGATTTATTCCATTATTAAGAATTATTGGAATATTTAAGTCATTTGGAAGCTTAGATTTAATATTTTCCTTAATTTCTTTTAAGTCATTTTTATTAAAAAGATCGATTTTATTCAAAATTATAATTATTTTTTTTCCATCTTTAATTAAGGAGCTGATTTTGTTTAATTCATTTCTATTTACATCTCCCGAAACTAAAAATAAAACAAGATCTGAATGATTTATGCAAGAGTAAGCTTTATCTGAGGATTTAATATTGCAAAAATCAAATCCCGGAGAATCTAGCAACTCTATACTACTGAGTGTTTGATCTTTTAGAGTCCAAATTTCCGATTGTATTTCTGTCGTGGTCCCGTTAATAATATTTGTTTTGAACATATCTTTTTCTAATAAAGAATTTAAAACAGAAGATTTCCCTACGCCTGATTTACCATATACTCCAATTCTTATTTTTTTTTCTTTGAGCCTAAACAGTTGTTGATTAAAAGAAATTATTTCTCTATTAAAGAAACTTTTTTCAAAGTTAGTAAGATCAATATTCTCCCACCAATTTTTTAAAAGTAAATAATTTTTATTATTTTTTATTTGTTTCATGATTTATTTCTTCCACCAACCAGCTATGACAGATAACACAGCTTCTGCACCAATAATTCCCACGAATCCCCCAAATTCATCTACTACTACTTTTACTCCTTTATGATTCTTGTCAAATCTTGTTAATAATTGATCTGCCTTAATCATTTCTGGAATGTAGTCCACAGGTTCGCAAATTTCTGATAAGGATTTTTTATTTTCGCCATTAATTAATTCTGCTAATATTTTTTCGCGCTCAACTACACCTTGTATTTTGTCAACTTTATCTCCTAAAATTACCCACCATGGAGAGTTATCTGACATTATAAGTTTTGAAATTTCATCAAGATTGGAAGACCCATCAAGACAAGGTGCTGATACCCTAGGGATCATTAAGTCTTTAGCTTTTAAATCATTTAATTGAAAAACCTTAAATATCATTGCTGCCTCATCAGCTTCTATTAAACCTTTCTGACTCCCAATTTTTGCCATTTGTCTAATTTCCTCTTCATCAGTTGAAATTTCATTTTCTGCAGTAATAACTGGAAATATTTGTTCGATTAATATTAAGAATGGCCTCATTAAAATATTTAATATTCTCAAGATAGGAACAGATAATAAAGCTATTTGAACTGAAAATCTTGTACCCAGGGCTTTCGGAAGAACTTCTCCCACTAGAACAACTAATATGTAAAAAACAATTGAAAATAAGGTTAAGCCATAACTACTATTAATTACCATTGCTCCGTATACACCTAAAATAAGACTTCCAATTATGTTAAATCCATTATTAGTAATAGTAATTACAGTTAGTGTTCTTCCAAGGTGTTTCCTGAGTTTAAGTAGTTGATTCGCAGTACTTTTTGGCTTTTGTTTTGAGGCTATTTCTAAAATTCTAATTGAATTAACAGCTAAAAAAGCCGCTTCTACTCCCGAACAACATGCTGACCCAATTAAAATTATTATAATAAGCAAAATTAGGCCGTAAACACTTGGTTCCATTAAGATAGATTAGATACTAAATCTGTTTTAATTCATTCTTCCATTTTTTTTTAAAACACGCCAATACACAATTCATGTCTAAACCCGACAATAAAGTTTTTGAAGAAAGAAGAGAAATTTTCCTAGATAAATTAGGTGGAAAAGCTGCTATTATCCCCGGGGCTAATCTTGTAAAGCATCATGCTGATTGTGAATATCCTTTTAGACAAGATAGTAATTTTTGGTATTTAACCGGTTTCGATGAGCCAGATGCAATCGCTCTTTTCTTATCACATAAGCCAAAGGGAGAGAGATTTATTATGTTTGTTGCTCCTAAAGATGTTATAAGCGAAGTCTGGCATGGCTTTAGATGGGGTTTAGGAGGCGCTGAAAAAGAGTTTAATGCTGATAAGGCTCACTCAATAAACGAATTAAGAGATTTACTCCCAGCTTACATAAATGGTTCTGATGAACTTGTTTTTTCAATTGGAAAGCATCCAATAATAGAGAAACTAGTACTTGAGATATTTTCACAACAACTTGAAAATCGCTCAAGATCAGGGATTGGTGCAAATTCTATAAAATCTCCAGAAATTTATTTAAATGAGATGAGATTAATTAAAAGTGAATTTGAGATTAAGAGAATGAGAGAGGCTATACAAATTTCAGCCGAAGCTCATGAACTAGTTAGAGAATCTATCTCATCAAAGAAAAATGAAAGACAAATTCAGGGTCTTCTAGAGGGATTCTTTTTGGAAAAAGGGGCGAGAGGACCAGCTTATAACTCAATTGTTGCATCAGGAGATAATGCCTGTATTTTGCATTACACTTCAAATAACTCACCCTTGAAGAAGGAAGATTTATTGTTGGTGGATGCTGGTTGCTCACTAATTGATTATTACAATGGAGACATAACAAGAACTATTCCAATAGGTGGTAAATTTTCTAATGAGCAAAAAGTTATCTATGAAATTGTATTGAGTGCGCAGAAAAATGCAATTAAAAGTGCTGTTAAGGGATCCAATTCTAATGCTGTTCATAATGTTGCTTTAACAATTCTTATAGAAGGATTAAAGGAAATTGGTTTATTGTCGGGCAATACTGAGGAGATAATTGAGAATCAATCTTATAAACATCTTTATATGCATAGAACTGGACATTGGCTCGGCTTAGATGTTCATGATGTTGGAGCATACAGAATGGGGGACTATGAAGTGCCATTACAGAATGGAATGATTCTTACGGTAGAACCTGGGATCTATATAAGTGATAGGATCCCAGTCCCTGAGGGACAACCCCCTATAGACGAGAAATGGAAAGGCATAGGGATAAGAATAGAAGATGATGTCCTAGTCAAAGATACAAACCCAGATGTTTTAAGTATTGCTGCATTAAAAGAAATTTCTGATTTAGAGTTTTGAAATTTGACTTATCCAGTTAATAGATTTATTTTTTATTAAGTTTAAAGCTCAAAAATGAATAAGTCTGATTCATATGATTCGAAACTTTCTCAAGCAAGAGGCTTAGCTAGTCAGCTTGGAATGTTTGCAGAGGAAAACGATATCCCTAAGGATCTATGGGATTCATTGGAAGCTACAATTTATGATTTTTATCAAGTTTCACATGATAGATAAAATTCTTTTTAGAAACTATCAATAAATAAAATCAAGAAATTTTTGATAAATTAATCAAAATGTGGCCATAAACTGATAAATTATTATTTAAACATATATAAGTGAATGACCTCATCAGATAAGTTAAATCAAAATTCAATAGAAAAAAAAGAAAAAAATAGTGATTACCCAAAATCTAAAAATTCCTCTCCTAATACAGGAATGATGGGCGCTACAGCTGTATTAGCTGCTGCCACAATTGATGAAGATGGAGTCCCTACTGGTTATACCCCTAAGCCTGACGAAGGAAGGTTTATTATTAAAGTTTTGTGGTTACCTGATAATGTGGCTTTAGCTGTTGATCAAATAGTAGGGGGAGGCCCAAGTCCACTTACTGCTTATTATTTTTGGCCAAGAGATGATGCATGGGAAAAATTAAAAAGTGAACTAGAGAATAAAGGTTGGATTACAGATAATGAACGTGTTGAAATATTGAATAAAGCTACAGAAGTAATTAATTATTGGCAAGAAGAGGGTAAAACAAAAAAATTAGAAGAAGCCAAGTTAAAGTTTCCTGAAGTAACTTTTTGTGGAACTGCTTAAAAATTAGTTTTTTGCAGCTTGAATCCTTGCCTCAGCTTTTGAAATTTCTTTCAAAGCTTTAATTTTGTCTGGATTTTTTTCATTTTCAGAAAATTTACTTATTGCTAGTTTTGCTTCTTTAAGGTCTTGTTCAGCATTTTGGACATTAATTTCAGATCCAATTTCTGCATTGTTTACTAAAACTATGACCTCATCAGATTCAATTTCAGCAAAGCCCCCCATTAAAGCTATTGATTGCCATTGAGAATTCATTCTTAACCTTAAAACGCCTATATCAATAGCCGTAACTAAAGAAATATGTCCAGGAAGCACACCCAGTTGTCCAGTTGTGCTAGGAAGAATTACTTCTTCAGCTTCGCCTTGATAAACATTTTTATTAGGAGCTAAAACTTTAAGAGAAATTGCCATTAATTTAATTTATTGAAGGATTTATGTATATTTTGGTATTTATTTTTCTGACTTGATTTTTTCAGCCTTGGCCTTGACTTCATCAATATTACCAACTAAGTAAAATGCCTGTTCAGGTAAATCATCTAATTCGCCTGACAAAATCATGTTGAAACCAGCTATGGTATCTTCTAATTTTACGTATTTACCAGACATTCCTGTAAATATTTCTGCTACGAAGAAAGGTTGGGAAAGGAATTTTTCAATTTTTCTAGCCCTATCAACTGTTAATCTATCTTCTTCAGAAAGTTCATCTAAACCAAGAATTGCAATAATATCTTGCAGTTCTTTGTATCTCTGTAATGTTGATTGAACGGCTCTGGCAGTTTTGTAATGCTCATCTCCAACAACTGAAGGTTGAAGCATAGTACTTGTTGAGTCTAATGGGTCAACTGCTGGATAAATTCCCTTGGCTGCAAGAGCTCTTGCAAGCACAGTAGTAGCATCTAGGTGAGCAAAGGTTGTTGCTGGAGCGGGGTCAGTCAGGTCGTCCGCAGGAACATAAACAGCTTGAATTGATGTTATCGACCCTTCTAATGTAGATGTAATTCTTTCTTGTAATTCACCAACATCAGTTCCAAGGGTTGGTTGGTACCCAACCGCTGAAGGCATTCTTCCAAGTAAAGCTGATACTTCAGAGCCAGCTTGAACGAATCTAAAAATATTATCAACAAAAAGAAGAACGTCTTGTTTGTTAACGTCTCTAAAATGTTCAGCCATTGTTAGTGCCGATAAGCCAACTCTCATCCTTGCACCTGGTGGTTCATTCATTTGTCCAAAGCATAATGCAACTTTTGATTGAGTTAAATCATCAGCATTAATGACTCCTGATTCTTTAAATTCTTCATATAAATCATTTCCCTCTCTGGTTCTTTCACCTACACCACCAAAAACAGAAACCCCACCATGTTCCTTAGCAATGTTGTTGATTAATTCTTGAATAAGAACTGTCTTCCCAACACCAGCTCCTCCAAATAATCCAACTTTACCTCCTTGTCTGTAGGGAGCTAAAAGGTCGATAACTTTAATTCCTGTTTCAAAAACTTTTGGCTTAGTTTCTAGGTCAGTTAATTTTGGGGCAGATCTATGGATTGGGGCAGTATCTTTAGTCTTAACAGGTCCTTGTTCGTCTACTGGCTCTCCTAAAACATTAAATATTCTCCCTAAAGTTGCTTCTCCTACAGGAACTGAAATTGGCGCGCCTGTGTCGATTGCCTCCATCCCTCTTACAAGGCCGTCTGTGCCACTCATTGCTACTGCTCTTACTCTATGGTCACCTAGAAGCTGTTGGACCTCTGCAGTAAGCGCTATATCTTGTCCAGCAGGATTTTTTGCCTCTATTCGTAAAGCATTTAATATTTTAGGTAATTTTCCAGCTGGGAATTCTACATCAAGAACTGGGCCAATTACCTGACGAACTACGCCTTTTGTTTGTGAAGAAGTTGATGGGGTTGCTACCATTTTTATTATTTGGTGATGATTAGCTGATTTTTAAACAGCTCATAATCCGAAAATACTACCATCTCATGGGTAGATTCGTTAAATGGGTTCGGCCACCCGCACAGTTAAAGTATGGTTTAATTGCCGCTTTGCAGATTATGTTGTTGAGGATACGGATAGAGAATTTCTCTTTCCATTTTTATGACGCTAAGCGTCTCAATCATGATCCTCCATTAATCTATGGCAGCTGTTTCACTTACAGTCTCTACAGTAAAACCACTGGGAGATAGAATATTTATTAAAGTTTCCGCATCTGAGGAAAAAACTGCTGGGGGCATTCTTTTGCCTGATTCAGCTAAAGAAAAACCACAGGTAGGAGAGGTTGCCCAGGTAGGCCCTGGGAAGCTTAATGACGATGGTTCTCGACAAACTCCAGAGGTGAGTATTGGCGATAAAGTTTTGTACAGCAAATATGCTGGAACAGACATTAAATTGGGAGGAGATGAGTATGTCTTGCTCTCTGAAAAAGATATTCTAGCTGTAGTTGGCTAAAATATTTGTTTCAAAAATTATTAAAACTTATTACTAAATTGCTGCCTAAACATGGCTAAAAGAATTATTTACAATGAGCAAGCTCGTAGAGCGCTCGAGAAAGGAATTGATATCCTTGCTGAGTCTGTAGCTGTAACGCTTGGACCAAAAGGAAGAAATGTTGTCTTAGAGAAAAAATTTGGTGCTCCACAAATCATCAATGATGGTGTCACAATCGCTAAAGAGATTGAATTAGAGGATCACATTGAAAACACAGGGGTTGCATTGATCAGACAAGCTGCATCAAAAACAAATGATGCAGCTGGTGATGGAACAACCACAGCTACTGTTTTAGCGCACGCTATGGTTAAAGCAGGTTTGAGAAACGTAGCTGCGGGAGCCAATGCAATTACCTTGAAAAAAGGAATCGATAAGGCTACTGAATTTCTAGTAGGTAAAATCCAAGAAAATTCAAAACCCATTAGCGATAGTAATGCTATTGCCCAATGTGGAACTATTGCTGCTGGAAATGATGAAGAAGTAGGTCAAATGATTGCCAATGCAATGGATAAAGTTGGTAAAGAAGGTGTCATTTCTTTAGAAGAAGGAAAATCAATGACTACCGAATTAGAAGTTACCGAGGGGATGCGTTTTGATAAAGGCTACATATCACCTTATTTTGCAACAGATACGGAGAGAATGGAGGCTGTTCTAGATGAACCATATATTCTTTTGACTGATAAAAAAATTGCCTTAGTACAAGATTTAGTTCCGGTTCTGGAACAAATAGCTAAAACTGGTAAGCCGTTAGTCATTATTGCTGAAGATATAGAAAAAGAGGCTTTAGCGACTCTTGTTGTAAATAGATTAAGAGGTGTGTTAAATGTTGCGGCAGTAAAAGCACCTGGATTTGGTGACAGAAGAAAAGCCATGCTTGAAGATATGGCTGTTCTAACTAATGGTCAACTCATTACTGAGGATGCAGGACTGAAATTAGAGAATGCTACTTTAGAAATGCTTGGAACCGGTAGAAGAATCACAATCAATAAAGAGACTACAACTATTGTAGCTGAGGGTAATGAGCAAGCAGTTAAATCTAGATGTGATCAAATTAAAAAGCAAATGGATGAAACAGACTCCTCATACGATAAAGAAAAGCTTCAAGAACGTCTAGCAAAATTGGCTGGGGGAGTAGCAGTGATTAAAGTTGGCGCTGCAACTGAAACTGAGATGAAGGATAAAAAGCTTCGTCTTGAGGACGCTATCAATGCTACAAAAGCTGCTGTTGAAGAGGGAATAGTACCAGGAGGAGGAACAACCCTTGCTCATTTATCTCCGATTCTTAAAGATTGGGCTGATAAAAATTTAGAAGGCGAGGAATTGATTGGAGCTAATATTGTAGAAGCTTCACTGACTGCTCCGCTTATGAGGATTGCAGAGAATGCAGGCTCTAATGGTGCTGTAATTGCTGAAAATGTAAAATCTAAGCCATTTAATGATGGATTTAATGCAGCTACTGGAGAATATGTAGATATGTCTTCTGCTGGTATAGTGGATCCTGCAAAAGTTACCCGATCAGGATTACAAAATGCGGCTTCAATAGCAGGAATGGTTCTTACTACTGAATGTATTGTTGCAGATTTACCTGAGAAAAAAGATTCATCTGCTCCAGCAGGAGCTCCAGGTATGGGTGGTGACTTTGATTATTAACTAAAAAAAATAGTTAATAAATATACTTTTAAAAAAGGGATTATCTTAGATATTCCCTTTTTTAATTTTTACCCCTTACGATAACCAGCCAGCGCTAAGAATTATTGCTAGTGAAAGAAATATAACTAAAAAAGTCCAAGTTATTTTATTCAAAGATGCTTCTGCACTGCTTGCACTATTAAACATTGAACTTCCACTAGCAGCTATTCCTCCCATTCCATCACCCTTGGGACTATGAAGTAAAACTAAGAGTATTAAAAGTAATCCAGAAATTACCCATATCCAACTAAAAATTTGAATCATTGTTAGGGACTTTATTAATTTTAGACGTGTTGCACGACTTTATTATAACCTTTTAATTCGATTTCTTTAATAAGAGATTTTCCTGTCATTTCTTTTGGAATGGGTAAATTTAATAATTGCAATAAAGTTGGAGCAATGTCTGCCAATCCAGCATTATCCCTTAAATAGATTTCATTCCCCATATTTGGGATTTTTCTTTTTTCACCCTCAATGAAAATTAATGGAACTTTATTTATGGTATGAGCCGTCCATGGTTCTCCTGCAGGACCTTTCATTACCTCTGCATTTCCATGATCTGCTGTTATGAGAATGCTTCCGCCCATTTCTCCAGTAGCATTAACTATTTGACCGATACATTTATCTACTGTTTCTATAGCTTTAATAGTCGCATCCATATTACCTGTATGACCAACCATATCAGGATTAGCAAAATTGATTACAACAAAAGCATAGTTTCCACTTTTAATTGCTTTAGCACAACTATTAGTTAATTCTTCCGCAGACATTTCGGGTTCCATATCGTAAGTTGCAACTCTTGGAGATGGAACTAAATGTCTCTCCTCTCCAGGTAAAGGAATTTCTACTCCTCCATTAAAAAAATATGTTACGTGAGGATATTTTTCTGTTTCAGCTGTTCTGTATTGCTTGAGTCCATTTTCTGAAACTATTTGACCGATAAAATTATTGAGAGATTCAGGAGGAAATGCAACTTTAACTGGAAAGTTTGCGTCATATTGTGTGAAAGTAACTAATTCTAGATCTGGAAAATTTTTTCTTTCAAAGTCTGAGAATTCTTTATCTGTGAGGGATTTTATTATTTGTCTAGCTCTGTCAGGACGGAAGTTAAAGCAAATCATACTATCTCCATCTTTCAGATAGTTATCAGATAATCGAATGGGCTCTATAAATTCATCAGTTATGTTTTTATCGTAACTTTTTTGAATATAATCTTGCGGAGATATATTCGTTATTTTAATATCTTTATCTGTCAAATTGACATAAGCTTTTTCGGTTCTGTCCCATAAAAGATTTCTATCCATTATCCAGTATCTTCCGCATATAGAGGCTATTTCGCCTGTATTATATTTTTTTATGCAAGACTCTATTTGATTTAGATATTTAGATGCACTTTTTGCGGGAGTATCTCTGCCATCAGTAATTATATGAATTGCAACTTTTTTGATGCCATTATCAGATGCCCATTTTATTAAACCTAATAAATGATCAATATGACTATGAACTCCTCCATCAGAACATAATCCTGTGATATGCAAAGTAGAATTGTTCTTCTTTAGTGAATCAGCTATCTCCTTCAACTCTTTAACCAAGCCCAATTGATTATTTTTTACAACATTTGAAATTCTTACAAGTTCTTGTTGAATTATTCTTCCAGAACCAATGGTAAGGTGACCAACCTCAGAATTACCCATTTGACCATCTGGAAGACCGACATCAGAACCACTAGCACTTATCAGCGTATGAGGATATGCATGGCATAATGAATCCATAATAGGTGTAGAGGCACTTTTTATTGCATTGTCAGATATATTTTCTCGATATCCCCAACCATCGAGAATTGCAAGAACTACAGGGCTCTGAGGAACATTTAATCTGTTTATATTTTTGCTGCTAATCTTTGACATATTTAGATCAAATTCGTTGTTGAGTGATCCAACCTTAAATCTAGCTTCAATTGCTACTCTTTAACAATTTATATTTAATATAGTTAGCTTTTGCTAATTTATGAAAATATCGAACGAATTATTTTATTGATAAATCATGTCCAACAAAAAAAAAAGGATCGTAATACTTACTGAAAATGAGCTTAGAAAAACCCTTTCACGTTTAACTTCAGAAATTATTGAAAAAGTACAAAACTTAGACAATCTTCTTTTAGTTGGTATTCCTACTAGAGGAGTTGATCTTGCCCAAGTTCTAGAAAAAGAATTATTTTGTAAGACAGGTGTAAAAATAAGAAGAGGAATAATTGATCCAACTTTTTATAGAGACGATCAAAATAGAGTTGGAACTCGCTTAATAAAAGCAACGGATATTCCAACTCCAATTGAGAAACAAGAAATTCTCTTGATAGATGATGTAATTTATACTGGTAGAACAATTAGAGCTGCAATGGATGCTTTATATTCATGGGGTAGACCTAAAAGAGTGATGTTATTAGTAATGATAGATAGAGGTCATAGAGAATTGCCTATTCAGCCAGATTTTTATGGTAAAAGAGTTCCAACTAGTAAAAATGAAAGTATTAGTTTACGTTTAAACAATGTTGATAATGAAGAAGGAGTTTTTCTTGAGTAGCTTTATTTCAGAAGATGTTTCCTAAATTATATTCTCCTAAAAATTCATTTTTAATATCGAAATACTTAACTAATAAATCTGCATTTTCATTGATTTTGAAAAAAAGTATTAAGTTGTCTTCACCAATATAAGATTTATTTTTTAGTACGATTTTGAATGGTTTTTTGTCCCATTTTATAATTCCCTCTTCACTTTGAACTTCTGACAATTTTGGTAATCCATTTTCAAAAATCACATCATATTCTCTTTCATTATTTGTTTCTCCAATAATTATTTCAAATACTTTCTGATTATCTTTACTGGCTTGAAGGATGAGTTTTAGAGAGTTTTCAGTTGGCCATGTTTGACCTTTGCAAAAAATTGGGTGCCAGAAGTGCTTTTGTTCTCTTTTATTGAATAATCTTATTGATAATCCTTTGTTTAGTATGTCTTTAATTTTAACGCCTGGGGTCATTGCCAAAGCTCCTAAAGCAACTGATTCAATAGGAGGCGGTGACTTTATTTGAATTTTTGGAATCTTTTTTGTTATCCATTCTTTAATTAATGGAATTTGAGTTCCTCCTCCAACCAAGATAATTGCACTTAAGTCATCTACTGTACAAAATTTGCCCCTTGCTTCATTTAATAAATCTTTAAGTAAGGAGTTGAGGTGATTGAGTAGATTATTCTCAACAATAATTTTCTCAAATAATTCTTTACTTAGGTAAAAATCTTTTTCGTGATAACCTTCAATTAACAATTTTGTTAGAAATTTATTTTCATAATTTATTTGAGGCGAGCTTAGTTTACATTTTATTTCTTCTGCCTTTAAAAGATTGATTGCATATTTATTATCTGGAATAAAATAATCAACTATCCATTGATCAATATCTTGACCACCAATTTTTGAGCCTGTTTTACTGATTATTTCAGCACATCTTATTTTTTGTTTTGAAATTGAGCTGACATCATTACCATTAAATTTTAATAATTCAGCTATCGGGCCAGATTTTCCTTCTCCTCCTTCTATTTTGACTATATTCATATCGATTGTGCTTCCTCCAATATCCAATGTCATAATTTTGGAGCCAAATGGTATTTTAATTCCTAAACTTGCCGCAGTAGGCTCATCAACTAGTGCTATCTCTCCTACAGATATATTTTCGCAAAGGTTTATTAGCCATTCTCTATACCCCTTATATGTATCAATCGGAGCAGTTAAAACAAGTCTTTTGACTTCATATTTTTGAGGAATATTAGCCCACAAAAATTGAAAAAATTTTTTACCACATTCAGCAGGATTTAAGATTTTTGTTGGGTTAATTTTTTCATTAGGATTTCCAATTAATCTTTTAAAATTTGAATGAAAAAACAAATCTGAATTAGAGTTATCTCTCATATTTATTGCACTAATACCAATTTTCAACATTTTTGAAGGCTCTTCGAACCATACTGCTGTAGGGATAACTCCTGGAGATGATGTAATATTTGGTATTTCAACTAAAACAGAATTTATATCTTTTTGATCTTGAAAAGCTATTACAGTATTAGTGTTACCTAAATCTATAGCAAGTGTTCCAGAAAAAATTTTTTCCATATGAAATGTTTTATGAATCAATTAAGTTCGTTTTGTAATTTATGTTTTGAATCGGTCCAATAAATTGTAAAATATAAATGATACTAAAAAAATTTTAATGAACATATCAAATAACGCGGGAATCGATTCTAATGATCTTGCTAAAAGAGGTGAAAGTTTAATAAGACAATCAACTAATAGATATTTAACTACAGTTAGAATTGCTTTTAGAGCAAAACAAAGACGTTTTGATGATTTTGATGGACTTTTAGAGGAATCAGCTGTTAAACCTGTTCAAAGATCAATTATTGAACTAAGCGATGAACAAGACCAACCAGATTTACTTCCTGGTTAGTTTTGTTAGAAGACAAAAAAAGATGGAGATTACGTAGAGATTTTAAAAAAGGGAAATTTTGTTTTTTGATAGGAATTGATAATTGGTCAATTGAGCTACAAAAAAGTGAGTTTGAATCGCTTTATATTCTACTTCTAAAAATAAATGCACAACTTTTAGGTATCAAGAATGAATTAATGGATGAAGAGTCTATCACTTTAGAATTAGAACAATTGCCTTGGTTTATTGAGTTAGAAGGAAAAAAGAATGAATGGAGCTTAAGGTTTGTTTTTGAAAGTCAAGACCAAACACGATCTTTCGAAATGTATTGGCCGATACCAATAGCACAAAATTTATTTTATGAAATAAAAAACATGTGGGAATCAATGGAATAAAAGATAAATAAAATTGGAAATTTTGCAAAATATTTCCCCGTGCCCAAAACAATTTTTCACAACTTTTCCACAACTATTTAAAAAAAAATATTTAATGACCTAATGTATGTGGAAAACTTCTAATTTTATAAAATTCTTTATATTTCAGAGGTATTTATTATTCGAAAAATAATTTCCATGAACTCCCCTTTTATGACTAGATTCTCATGATTCTATAGCCTGAGACTATTTTTATTGATACTGGTTGACGATTTTTTATTTTTGAAGAAAACTAGAATTTGTAAGTTTAAATTCTAAAAAATTTATTGATATGCATGAGTTAAATTACGATTCAAATCCAATAGTTTTCAATAAGAATGATGAAGTAATTAGTTTCAAATGTGAACTTCAAGAAAATCTTCAAAAGGCTATGAAAAAATTTGTTGAGGAACATCCTAATTGGGATCAATATAGGATCCTACAAGCTGCAATTGCAGGATTTTTAATGCAAAAAGGATTCCAAAATAGAGATTTAACAAGACTCTATCTTGGAAATATGTTTTCAATGAATTTTAAGGACTAAAAATTTTTTATATTTTTTCTAATAGTATTTTTGCTACATCATCACGAACAGGTAATATTGATAACCTATTCCCTTTTTTTACAACTAATAACTCATCTTCACTAAATAAAATCTTTAACTCAGTTAAACTTAAAATTTGATTTGACTTAGATATGAACTTTACTTTTACACAATCCCATCTAGGATTTTCAGGTTTAGATTTTGGATCATAATACTTTGAATCTTTATCAAATTGCGTTGGATCAACAATATTTAGATCTTTCACCTCCATAAGTCCAACAATTCCTGGAGGCTTGCAGTTTGAATGATAGAAAAAAACTTTATCTCCTATATTCATATTTCTCATGAAATTTCGAGCTTGATAATTTCTTATGCCGTCCCATAAAGTTACCTCATCATTTTTTAAAGTATCTATGCTGTAGGCATCAGGTTCACTTTTCATTAGCCAGTAGCTAGGTTCTTGTTGTAGCATGGGATCTCGGCGAAAATTTCAGGTTCGAATGAAGTTAGAATAACTCGTTCAGATGTAAATTCATTATCCATTAAAGTTCTTATTTAGGAAAGTGATGGGTGGTAAGGGGTAAATATCAGACCTTGGTTTTATTTAAAATAATCTTCCTTCATTAAAACCATTTTCTACATAGTGTTTTGTGGCAAGTGTATGATCATTTCCAAAAGCATTTTTTAAATCTGCATAATTATTTAAATAAGATTCTGCGTTAAATATATTTGTTGATCTTCCTTCTGATTTTCCATAGGAAATAAAGTGCTTAATAGCTTCTGTAGTATTACTTCCAAAATGATTTAGCAGATCATTATTACTTGCAAGATATCCCCACTCATCAAAATCATCTAATGGAAGACCTTCTGATTTTCCGTAATTTGTATAGTGAGATTTTGCTGCAGCTATATCAATCCCGAAAGCAGAAATAAGATCATTATTAGAAGCGATATAATTGAGTGCTTGAAAATCTGATAGGGCTGTTGGAGTATTAGTAGAGCCAGAACCAGAACCAGAACTAGAGGAAGAACTGGAAGAAGAATCTGTTCTGCCTTCTGTATATCCATATTGAATATAGTGTTTAAGTGCTAAGGTCTGATCATTTCCAAAAGCAGAAGCTAGATCATTATATTTTGCTAAATAATCTGAAGCACTGAAGGAAGTTAAACTTCTACCTTCTGATTTTCCGTAATTTGTATAGTGAGATTTTGCTGCAGCTATATCAATCCCGAAAGCAGAAATAAGATCATCATGGGAAGCGATATAGTTGTAAGCTTCTAAATCAGTAAGAGCTGCTGGAGAAGTAGTAGTAGATCTAGAACCAGAGGAAGAACCAGAGGAAGAATCTGTTCTACCTTCTGCATATCCATTTTGAATGTAATGTTTAAGAGCAAGGATTTCGTTGTCCCCAAAAGCTGCAGCTAGATCGCTATATTTTGCTAAGTAGTTAGAAGCACTAAAGGAAGTTAAACTTCTACCTTCTGAAATGCCATGACTTATATAGTGAGATTTTGCAGCTTCTATATCAATCCCGAAAGCAGAAATAAGATCATTATTGGAAGCGATATAGTTATAAGCTTCTAAATTAGTAAGAGTTGGAGCTGTTGTATCAACTTTTAATGATAAAGCAGAAGAAGAAATTGAGGTGTTACCAGCAGAATCTGTAGCAGTAGCTGTTAATGAATAAGAGCCGTCACTAAGAGCAGATGATGTAATGGAAAATGCACCATTACTATTAGCTATTGAAGAACCTAAAAGTGAAGAACCGTTATAAAGTTTTACGGTGCTGCCAGCTTCTGCAGTCCCAGTAATTGTTGGTGTTGAATCATTTCCTAGAGAAGTATTGGTTAAAGATGATGGAGCACTTGGTGCTGTTGTATCAATTGTTATAGATAAAAGAGAAGAAGAAATTGAGGTGTTACCAGCAGTATCTGTTGCAGTTGCTGTTAATGAATAAGAGCCGTCACTAAGAGCAGATGATGTAATGGAAAATGCACCATTACTATTAGCTATTGAAGAACCTAAAAGTGAAGAACCGTTATAAAGTTTTACTGTACTTCCAGCTTCTGCAGTCCCAGTAATTGTGGGTGTTGTATCGCTTGCTGAAGAAGAAGTAGTTAGAGATGATGGTGAACCTGGAGCTGTGGAATCAAAAATATCGTTAGTAATTTTGTCAACTAATCCAACAACTCCAGAGCTCAAAGAGCTGCTAACAGAAGAACTATCTCCGCCTTGTGAAGTCCAGCCCCAAGTAATAACAGAACCGTCATCTTTTAATGCTGCAAATGCATAATTAGTGGAATAAATCTGACTAACACCGGAGCTCAAAGAGCTGCTAACAGAAGAACTATTTCCGCCGCAGGAGGATGAGCCCCAA